>CAZOHQ010000274.1:0-3565 GCA_964579455.1 uncultured Syntrophaceae bacterium
TACGGCGGCATCCAACAATTTCGAGCTGGCCATCGCCGTGGCCGTGGCGGTGTTCTGTATCAATTCGGGGGTGGCGTTTGCCTCGGTAATCGGTCCTCTGGTAGAGGTCCCGGTTTTAATTGGTCTGGTCAACGTGGCCCTCCGGTTTAAAAAGAAATGTTTCTCCTACACCACGGAGACCCCCACAGGGGTGTGCCATGTGTCCTGCAAGCCGTAGAACGGATACGGATTCGCTACAGGAGAGGAGAGGAAGCATGAAAGCACAAATGGAGGGGAAGGTACAGCTTAAGATTGTTTATTGCGTGGAATGAGGTTTTCTCGACCGCGCCGCCGGTCTGGCGGCGACAATTGAAGAGTATTTCGGCATCAGCAGCAAGTTGGTTGAAGGTCACAACGGCATTTTTGACGTGATGATCAACAACGAGATGATTTTTACCAATCAGGGGCTATGCGCAAAAATTCCTACTGATGTGAAAGTGCTAAAAAGGCTCCTCAGCTTTGCAGACCTTTTGCCGGGCAGGAAGCTTCCGCGAAACGAGCTTTTTCCGATGGCCTGAAAACGGAGACAGTCAGGAACAAAGAACAAATAGGAAAGGTTATGCAAACCCGAGACCGATCACATTGGCGACAGGCCCTCTGGCAAATACCTGCAATTATTTTATTGGCCGGGCTTGTTGGAATCTGTGTCAATTATCTCCGCCCTGATTCAATCCCGCTAGTCGGCGACTGGTCTGCTAAAACAAGTATGGCTGAGGCCATTGAAGATAATTTGGCTATACCACTTGCAGGGGCCGCAAAGCTGTTTTCAGCGCAGCTCGCGGTGTTCATTGATGCCCGTGACGAACAGGAGTATGCGGACGGTCATATCAAGGGGGCGCTAAGCCTAGCATGGGACGACGCAAGTGAGCGCTTTCCAAAAATTGCCGGGGATATCCCATCGGACAAGGTGATTATCACCTATTGCGATGGAGAGGCATGTCACCTGAGTCATGACCTGGCGATCTTCCTGCGTGATAAGGGGTTCAAAAATGTCTGGGAACTGGTGAACGGCTTGACGGTCTGGCAGGAAGCCAATTTGCCTGTTGAAGAAGGAAATGCTGTCTCCCCCTGAGGACAAAAAGTAATGGAAGAAAAAAGTATATACGGGAAAAGGATCGTTATTACCGGTATTGTATACCATGCCGCGCGTTGGATACTCGGCATTGTCTTCATGTATGCCAGCTTCCATAAAATTCTCTATCCTGCTGCCTTTGCAGAGGCTGTGTATCTCTATCAGATCCTGCCGGACTGGCTGGTAAACCTTACCGCCCTTGTGCTGCCCTGGCTGGAGCTTTTCCTGGGCGTCTTTCTCATCATCGGACTCTGGATGCCGGGAGCGGTTTTAATAAGCAACCTCCTCTTTATAATATTCATGAGCGCCCTGTCGTATAATATGGCGCGTGGACTGGATATTAGTTGCGGGTGTTTTTCCACCTCGCCCACGGCAGGCGCGGCAGACATCTGGATCGTTTTACGGGATGGAATGTTTCTGGTCGTGTCTCTGTACCTTCTTCTTGCTACTTTCGCACGAACTGTACACGTAAGAGATTAATATAAGGGCAATGGCACCTCTATATCGTCCATCCTGAAGAACCGGATTTTTCTGTGTGATGTTGTCTACGCGGCCTCCTTTAGCTTCCTCTGGTTGAGTCTTTCTTCTATTTTCCTATGGAGATGAACGATCCTCCTGTTTAATATAAAAGTAGATCCACTAGATAGCCGGCCATGATGGCCACCAGAAAAACATTCAGCATGAAGGCGAAGATCAGTTTCTTCTTGAGCATGGAAGTGAGTATAATGATCTCCGGGATGCTCGCCCCCGCCCCGCCTATGATGAGGGCCAAAACCGTTCCCAGCCCCATCCCTTTTCCAACGAGCGCGGCGCTGATCGGGATAATGGTTTCCGCCCGGATGTACATCGGCACCCCGATGACCGCCGCGATCGGGATGGACCAGGGGTTGCCCGGCCCCGCTAGTCGTACGACGAGGTCCTGTGGGAAAAACCCGTAGATTAAGGCTCCGATTGCGGCGCCGAGGAGAAGGTACCAGAAGACTCCCTTGAATGTATCGACGGCGGACAGGGATGCCCTTTTGATTTTTGTTTTGAAAGGAATCCGTGCCGCTTCGCCTCCTTCGTCTACATCGAAGTTGACGGAACAGCAGGACGATTGAACCAACGGTTGGTCGGTTGTCCCTGTTTCCACGGGACAGCAACCTCCTGCGGCTTGAAGGGTCGGAAACGTGATCAAGGTCACGGGCGGAGCACCTTGGGAGGCACAGCAACCGGTCTCTGCAATGCCTGTGTTCACGGGACCAGTCCCCGGCTTAGCCTCCTGGTCGCAGCAGGAAACCTCCAGACCGACCAAGGCCTTAACCTGGTTTTGCATCCCCATTTTCGACAACAGAGCTGCCGTCGCCATGGAGCCGCAGAAGGTGATGACGACATAAAAGGCCGTCACTTTGTAGCCAAAAAGCGAGAGCAGTAGCGCGATGATGACAGGGTTCAAGACCGGCGAGGAAAAGAGAAACGCCATCACGGGGCCGAAAGGGACGCCCCCTTTGAGCAGGCCGGCTGTGATCGGAACGGTGGAACAGGAGCAGAAAGGTGTGAGCGCCCCCAAGCCAGCACCCAGGATGTATTGCACCACGGTCATTTTGTTGGACAGAAAATCCCGGATGCGGGACGGCGGAAGGTATTCCGTCAGCAAACCGATGAGAAAGGAAACTG
Source organism: uncultured Syntrophaceae bacterium (assembly GCA_964579455.1). Classification (GTDB taxonomy): domain Bacteria; phylum Desulfobacterota; class Syntrophia; order Syntrophales; family UBA2210; genus UBA2210. The sequence continues at coordinate 2,768 of CAZOHQ010000274.1, forward strand.
CTACAAAGATCAGAATGAGTTCACCGGCAATGATTATAAAAAATTTACCGGCGACCACGACACTATTCAGCTCAAACATAGCAAGATCTCCCTATTTGTTGACTATGTCAACATTATATCCGTTTACAATCTTTTTATTCTGTGCCGTCTGAAGAAAAGATTTAAGGCTGATGATCAGAATTTTCCGTATGGCCGGGTCCATTTCCGCTAGTATCACCAGCATCTTATTCGTGAGTTGGTCCTCAATCCGGTGCAAGAGAGATTGGCCTTCTTCAGTTAAGGTAACACAACACACTCTTCCGTCTTGTTGATCCTGTTCGCGATGAGCTAGTCCCTTGTCTTCCAGGCGAGCGATGATGCGAGTCGCGCCGCTTTTTGTTACGGCTGCGCTCTTGGCAATATGCTGCATGGTACAGACATCATGACGCAATGCAGCACGGAGGGCGCGAAATTCTCCGGAGGAAATCTTTTCGCCGCAGCACTCTTCCTCCATGCCTTGCGAACCAAAGCAGTACATTACATCTTCCACCAACCCTGCAAGCTGCCCGGCCTGTCTCTCCATCAGTCCATCCTCCTCTCCTGCTCAAAAACCGTTATACAGCATGATAAAGTCTGCGGACGCAGTCTTGCATTTATGGTTGATTTTGTCAACTAGTATCTGAAGTTGGCACTGCCCCACTCAAAAACTTCTCGATGGCTTGATCGAGCAGAAAGTAGCAACACAAAAAAAGCCCGGCCTCATCTAGCAAGGTCGGGCTTTGTGTTCTGACTTTCCGGCGCAAACTCAAATCCCGATTG
>CAZOHQ010000275.1:0-3561 GCA_964579455.1 uncultured Syntrophaceae bacterium
TCCACTATCGTGGGAACGACCTCGAGTGTGGCGAACCATCCGGAAAAATTGGCGACCTCTTCATTGATAATGGATTCCGCCTTTTTTGCTTCATTAAGGCGGCCTTGCATATTCTCGTCGACCACACCCTGGAGATCATCGATATTATACAGGTAGACATTATCAATCTCTCCAGCCGCAGGGTCAATGTCTCTCGGTACCGCCACGTCGATAAGAAACACCAGCCTGTTTTTGCGCCTGCGCAGGGCCGCCTCAATCATATCTCTGGATATAATATACTCCGGTGACCCTGTTGAACTTATCACTATATCAACGTCTCCGAGTGTATCCTCCAGAAGTTCGAATTCAATCGGAAGACCGTGAAAGTCATTAGCGAGTTTTACCGCGTTCTCGTAAGTCCGATTGGTAAAGATTATCCGATCAACCCCATCATCCATAAGGTGTCTGGCCGCAAGTTGCGCCATCTCTCCTGCACCGACAAGAAGAACCTTTTTTCTGTCAAGCGTGCCGAATATCTTTTTGGCGAGTTTCACCGCGGCAAAGCTCACCGAGACCGCATTGTTTGCTATAGAGGTCTCCGTTCTCACCCTTTTCGCCACGGAAAAGGCGCGGTGAAGCAGTTTATTCAAAATGACACCGGAGGTCTTTTGCAACACGCACAGACGGTAGGCATCCTTGAGCTGTCCCAGGATCTGGGGCTCTCCCATGATCATCGAATCGAGACTTGACGCAACTCTGAAAAGATGGCGTACCGCATCCTCATCACGATACACATACAGACATTTTCTCATCTCTTCAGGAGAGAGGTTGCCACGCGATGTGATACATGTCTTCAATTCCTCTTCGACCGCATCGGCTGGTTTCATGTCCACAAGAACTTCGATCCGATTACAGGTAGAAAGATACATCACCTCTCTGACATGCGGAATATTCTTCAATTCCTCGAGAGTTTTACCCTCTTCTCCGCATGATATGGATAATCGTTCCCGGATGTTTACAGGGGCGCTTCTATGATTTATTCCCAGGAGGACTATGCTCATGTTCCCCGCATCCCGCAATAATCAGAAATTGTGTATCGTTACAAAAAAAATATTTACGCCGATAAAGGCAAAGAAGAGTCCTGCAAAACCGATTATTGACAGAAGAGCCGCCTTCCTTCCCTTCCATCCTATGACAAGCCTCTGGTGGATCAGGGCGGCGTATATTACCCAGGATATTGCGGTGAATATTTGTTTCGGATCCCAGTGCCAGCTCGTTCCCCAGACGGTCCGGGCCCATATTGATCCCGCGATGATACCGAACGTCAGTAGCGGAAACCCCCAGACAATACATATATGATTTATCCTGTCAAGATCCCTCAGTGATGGAAGCAGCCCGCTGACCCCTCCTACTTTTTTGTTCTTTATCAGGTTGTCCTGCAGCAGATACATTGTCCCTGTCAGACATGCCAGAGCGAAGAGGGCTCCTCCGGTAAGTAAAAACACAACATGAATGGAAACCCATGGTCCGCGCAGGGCTGACGGGATGGAAACTCCACCCATCAATCCGGCAGATGCCGCTATCATCATCACCAGAACGGCGGGAGAAACAAAAGCGCCAAGAATCCGCGTATGTGTCTTTGTCTGGAAGGCAAGATATGCGCCCGAAACAGCCCAGGCGACGAATGAAAGTGAACCATAGATATTAGCCGAGGGGGTAAAAGCCGCCCCTGTCCATTGCATGACGATATAGACCGTGTGCAGGGCGAATGCCAGAGAAAACAACCACATCGAGACCTTCGCCACCCTCACCCTCCCGACGAAGAGCGAAACGATAAAACCTGCCGTGCTCACAAAGTAAGCGACAAGTGCGATCCTGAAGAACATCATCTCCATGGCATGCCTTACAAGGGGAATCTGCTACCGTTCTAATTGCACATCCTCGCCGGTAAGGTCCCTGACAATCTCCCTTATCCGGTCCCATTTTTCTTCTCTGATATACCGGAGGATATCGGAATCCAACACGGATTCAAACAGTTTCCTGTTTTCCGTTGATGCGCCTCCACGAGCGATTATTCTCTCCCTGAGATCACCCATGATATCGAGGAGAGTGCCATATTCGGGGCCATAGTTCTCCTCCATATTCTCCCTCAGTCTCCTGGCAAGTGCGGGGCTTTTTCCCCCGGTTGATACGGCCACCAGAAGATCTTTTCGACGGAAAACTGCAGGCACTATAAAAGTACACCTGGCTGGCTCATCAACAACATTCACCAATATCCCTCTGCCTTGCGAGTCCCGGAAGATCTTCGCATTGACATCATCCCTGTCGGTTGCCCCTATCACCAGAAAGGCGCCTTCTATATGTTCCTCCCTGTAGTCATCGGGCACGTGCTCTATACTCCCCCCGTCCTTCATCATCCTCAGTCCCGGAGTCATGGTTTTTCCGACAAGAACAACCCTGGCGCCGCATTCGAGGAGCCGTACCACCTTCCTCTCGGCGACATCTCCCCCGCCCACGACGACACATTTTTTATTGGAAATATCAAGACATGCGGGATAATACTTCATCGGCCCCATCCTGTTGAGAAACTTTAAGAGATAGCTATCACGAAGGCCTTGAAAGTTCAAGTTGCTTGAAATATCGACAAATGGGTGGTAGCTTAGATGATCATGGGAGATACTTGAGCGGTGGTTCCCGAGACTGTTGAGGACGTCCCCTTGCAAAAAGAGCCCATGTTCCCCTGGGAACGACAGGAGGTATACAGCATGCCGGAGAGAAGAGAAAAATGGATCGAGATAACCATCCTGACGCCGCCGGAGCTGGTTGACGCGCTGTCAAACTTCCTGGAAGAGCTGGGAACAGACGGCGTGTTTCAGGAAATGAAAGTACAGGATGACTTCAACGGTCCCGCGGTTTCAGAGCGAGAAGAGATAAAGTCCTATCTGCCGTGGAGTCAAGACATAAGGAAACAGATAGTTCGCATCGAGACATATATCGATAGTATATCTTCAATATTCCCCAAACTGGGAAAACCCCGGCTTTCCACAAAGGCCATAGCTGATCCCGACTGGGCTGAACAGTGGAAAAAATACTTCAAACCTCTCAGGGTGAGTAACAACATAGTAATCAAACCGACATGGGAACGGTATTCCCCCGCCGGTCGTGATATCGTCATTGACATAGATCCCGGAATGGCCTTCGGCACGGGGCAGCATGCCTCCACCATGATGTGCATCGGGGCCATCGAGGATATACTGCTGAAAGACAGATTCCGTGAAGAACAAAATGTCCTGGATGTCGGCACGGGTACCGGCATACTTGCCATATGCTCGGCGAAGCTCGGCGCGCGCGTGGTAACGGGCATAGACATAGATCCGAAGGCCGTTGAAATAGCGGGCAAAAATATCATGATAAACGGTGTCGAAGACCGTGTTGAGATTCTTAATCGCGATATCGCCCTGTGCACGGGCAGCTTCGATCTGGTAGTGGCCAACCTGATATCGGGGGCACTCATCAACCTTCACAGGCACCTGATATCTCTGACAAAACCCGGCGGATATATCATAGCCTCGGGAATCACAG
>CAZOHQ010000276.1:0-1737 GCA_964579455.1 uncultured Syntrophaceae bacterium
TCGGAGGCGATACATTCCAACCTCGCCATTGCCCGGATACTTCAGAATATCTTGAAGGAAACGGATATACCGGAGGCCGCCATACAGATCATCTCCACAACCGACCGGGAGGCCGTGGGTGAAATGCTCAAGCTCGACGAGTCTATAGACCTGATCATCCCCCGGGGGGGTGAAGAGCTCATCAGAGCGGTCGTCGGCATGTCCAGGATACCTGTCCTCAAACACTACAAGGGTGTCTGCCACGTATTTGTTGATGAGAGCGCCGATATCGAAATGGCCGCGCGCATATCCATCAACGCCAAGGCCCAGAGGCCGGGAGTATGCAACGCCATGGAAACCCTGCTGGTACATAAAAATATTGCAGAGAGGTTTCTCCCGGTAATGGCCGAAAGATTCCGTGAGGCCGGCGTCACGTTGAAGGGTTGTGCCAGGACCAGGGCCATCCTTCCGGGCATGGAAGAGGCAATCGAGGCCGACTGGTACGAGGAATATCTTGACCTTATCCTCGCGATACGGGTGGTTGACGGCATCGACGAGGCCATGGCGCATATAGAAAAATACGGCTCGCTCCATACGGAAGCAATCGTCACGAGCGACTACAAGAACTCACAGCGTTTCCTGAATGAGGTCAACTCCTCGACTGTCCTAGTTAACGCCTCCACGCGATTCAGCGACGGATTCGAGCTGGGCCTGGGAGCGGAAATGGGCATAAGCACAACGAAGCTCCACGCCTTCGGCCCCATGGGGCTCGAAGAATTGACAACCACCAAATTTATAATCTATGGCGACGGACAGATAAGGACATGAAGTGGGGACTATTCGGAGGAACCTTTGATCCCGTGCACCTCGGACACCTGAGATGCGCGGAAGAGATCTTCGAACTGTTCCGCCTTGACAGGATACTGTTCATTCCCGCGCGCGTACAACCCCTCAAGACAGACAAAACCCTCTTTTCATTTCACCACAGGGAGCAGATGCTCAGGCTGGCCATAGAGGGCAATCCCTCATTTTCAATCTCAGACATAGAAAACAGGAGGGACGGTAAATCCTACTCTATTGAAACCGTCAGATACTTTCTGGATAACTCGCCGGACGGCACAGAATTCTATTTTATCCTGGGACAGGACGCCTTCCACGCGATCACGATGTGGAAAGGGTGGAAAGATCTGGTGCGACTGTGCAATTTCGTAGTCATGACCAGACCGGGATATGAGGCAAAGAGACTGGATGGTGTATTCCCTGCCGACTTTGCCTCTCTGTTTCAATATGACAGCACCGCGGACTGTTTCAGAGAATTAGGCGGTTGTTCCATATTTTTCAGGAGGCTGACTCTCCTGGACATATCCTCCACAGACATACGAAGCCGTGTAAAGGCTCACCGCTCCATCAGATACCTCGTCCCCGATCAAGTGCGCACCTATATCCTAGAAAACAGGGGGAAAATGTAAAGGGGGAGACGTTGTAGGTAGCCTTGGATTGTCTAAGGAGATGGAAAGCGGAGACGAGAGCATGAAGATCTATAAAAAAATAACCCTTGCTTTTATAGCAACATCATTGATTGCGATTGTGTTAATCAGTATCACGTCGTATCTGATTGCCAGGACATCTCTTGCCACGCAAGTTATTAAACATCTCGAATCCATTGCCTTAATTCAGCACGACAGGCTGGAACGCCTCTTTGATCATAATCTTGAAAAACTGGCTCTGATTTCCAGCAGAACCCAGTTACGCCTCAGT
>CAZOHQ010000276.1:1837-3547 GCA_964579455.1 uncultured Syntrophaceae bacterium
ATCTTGCAGGACCCCTTATTCTGCAAAACAAGATTTTAGGAGTGATAGAGGTAACGGCAACCGCGCAGACAATCACCTCAATGGTCACTGATTATTCCGAACTGGGGGAGAGCGGATATACGATTATTGTGAAAAAGGTGAGCAATGGCGAGAAATTTATCAGGTCAACGGATAGAATTAACGGTAAAATCCCACAGTACACACTTGTAGAGTATAACGATCTGGACCAGGTATCGAAGAAAGCCTTATTAAAGGATTCGTCTGCTGGCGGTAATCTCATTGATTGCGATGGAGAGTTCGTGCTCGCGGCCACTCGATATTGCGAAAAATGCGTTATGGGGGTTGGCGTAAGAATCAACAGCACCGAAGCCCTTTACCCAACCAAACGGTTGCGTAATGTCATGATTTTGATCATCCTCTTTTCCGTCCTTTCAATCATTTTAGTGTCCATTCTAATCTCGAGATCAATCACAGAACCAATAGTAAAGCTTACGGATGTTGCCGGTAGAATCAGCGAGGGAGATCTAACTCTGAAGGCAGATGCTGCATCAAAGGGTGAAATTGGAATGCTGGCACTGGCCTTCAATAAAATGGTAGAACACCTCAACAGCGAAATCATCGAGCGTAAGCAGACGGAGGAGATGCTCCGGGCAAGCGAACAGTGGTATCGCATGATTTACAACAACGCGCCATTGGGAATTATGCATTTTGATTCCAGTGGAATCATCAAGGATTTCAATGACAAATTTGCCCAGATTATGGGCGCCCCCAGGAAAAAAATTCTCGAGTTCAACATGCTCGAAAGAATGCGTGATCAGGCAATGATTAAGGCGGTCAAGGATGCCCTTGGCGGCCAATCAGGATATTACGAAGGGGAATATACCTCTGTAACGGGTCAACAAAAAAGATTTCAGAGGGCTATTTTTCAAACCTTAAGCGGTGAAGATGGCATGTTTATAGGAGCTGTCGGGATATTTGAAGACATTACCGAGCGCAAGGAAGCTGAAAAAGAGCTAAGGAAACACCGTGACCACTTGGAGGAGCTTGTTACGGAGCGGACGAGCCAAATGCAGGAAAAGGCCATAGAACTTGAAAAGGCGAATATCAGACTGCAGGAACTCGACCATCTTAAATCCATGTTCATCGCATCCATGTCACACGAACTTCGTACACCCCTTAATTCAATCATAGGATTTACCGGAATCATCCTCCAGGGCATGACAGGCGAGATCAACCCCGAGCAGAAAGACCAACTCCAGAGGGTCTATGGTTCGGCAAAGCACCTCCTTGCACTCATTAACGACGTAATTGATATTTCCAAGATAGAGGCTGGAAAGGTTAAAATCTACACGGAACAATTCGATCTGGGCGGAGTAATTCAAGAAGCCGCCTCAAACCTCACCCCCGAAATAAACGATAAAGGACTTGATCTTGAAATCAGCTTACCTCAGAATATGCAGCTTACGACTGACCGGAAAAGACTCCTCCAGTGCATCCTCAATTTTTTGAGCAATGCCGTCAAGTTTACTAAAAAAGGGAAGATTACTGTTGCCGCCCATGAGGTTGATGGGATAGTGGAAATCACGGTGAAAGACACAGGAATAGGCATGAGAGATAAGGATATACCCCGCCTCTTTGAATCTTTTGTCAGGTTGGATTCTGATGTAAAAATCGGGACCCCAGGTACCGGATTGGGGCTGTATCTGACGA
>CAZOHQ010000277.1:0-3537 GCA_964579455.1 uncultured Syntrophaceae bacterium
GGTCTTCCCGGTTTCCATGTTCAAAAACGCTATTCGTATTCTGACGATTTCACTGCTCGCGATCTATGTGGATGAAAGATTTCTCACCAATCACTGGCTCCACCACTCCGGCGGCTTTGTCTTCTTTATTCCGGCCCTCGCCCTGCTGGGGGTTATTTTATGGCTGCTGGTGAGATCGGAGAAAAAAGGGGCTTAGCGGGTAAGGGCGACTTTTTGTCGCCCAAGAAAACTCAGGGAGGTTAAAACCTCCCCTACCCTTATCATCAACCTCCTCTACCCGTTTGTGGGGCGACGTATACTCTGAATGGGTAGGGGCGACTTCAGTCGCCCGGAACCGTAAAAGCATATACAGAATGGCCGAGTTTTTTCAGAGCCTCGCCGAATTTACGATCAAATGTTGCAACCATGGATCCTTTTCTGACGCTGCAGACAGACGCAACAATAGCATCGCCGTAGTCCGGAATCTTATCAGGCCAGTACGAAAAAAGAATTTTCAGGTTTATTTCATGGACAATTTCTATACCGGGCATGACAACGAAATCCTCGATCATGTCCTTTATTGTCGATTTTGAAACATTGTAAATCTTCTCCAGCACATATACAAATTCGGTTATGACATTCTGGGGGCATAAAATCGACACCCGCAGCCCGGCGGCGTTTTCAATAAGCCCGGCTATTTTGTCCTGCTGATTTTTGTTTCTATCCGTTACAAACGATATCAGCGCGTTGGTATCTATTACAATAATATGTTTTTTCATCGGAATCTTTCTGCCCGTCGTTTTCTTGATAATTTAATGTCATCCTCGATATCCCCGCTACCCGTTTTGACGGCGTTTCTAAACTTCAGAAAGTTTTTCTGCATGGGTAAAACCACGATTCTTCCATTTTCAATATTCCACTCGAGGGTATCATTGATGGATATGTTGAGGTCTTCCCGGATGGCTTTAGGTATGGTTGTCTGATACTTGGAGGTTATAATTGTTCTCATGGCCTGTCACTCTTTTCATGATATGGGGTTAAGACTCTTGATTATGGCCGCCTTACATTGTAGATGGGTAGGGGCGACGCGCACTGTGACTGGGTAGGGACGACTTCAGTCGCCCGTGAAAATACAGGGAGGTTAAAACCTCCCCTACCCATATAACCGACTTCCGCTCCCCGGCAGCCACTAATAATTCTTACAAAGTAACTCTAGCGTAAGAATTGACAATTGTCAAGATAGGTTTATCAAACCATGTACTTTCCAGACATATTTTCATTTATCGCGGCATTTTTCAGTATTTTCCTGGCGGCACTTATCCTGTTCAGGGACAGGCTCTCGTTTGTGCATAGAGTGTTTGCCCTGGGAATGGTAGCTCTGGCGGGTGAGTCGGTTTTCACCGGGCTTTGTATGGATGCGATCATGCCGGTAGATGTAGAGCGCTGGCTGTATCTGCGAAATTTCGTCACGGCACTCCTGCCGGGTCTCTGGCTCCTCTTCAGCCTGAGTTTTTCGAGATCGAACTACAGGGAGTTCATCTCTAAATGGAAGTGGGTCTGGATCGCTTTCTTTGTCCTGCCGCTTGCCACGGTTATCTTCTTCAACAACGCCTTCTTTCTCGGCAGACCGCAGGTCAGTCCTTCATCCTTCTGGCTGATCCGACTGGGATGGCCGGGGTATATCTTCCAGCTCTTTATCCTGGCCGGTGCCATATTGATCCTGATGAATCTCGAACGAACCTTCCGCAATTCCATCGGACGTATGCGCTGGCAGATCAAATTTATGATTCTGGGCATCGGATCTATCTTCGCGGTTCGGATTTACACGGCAAGCCAGACACTTCTCTTTCATTCTCTGAACATATCGCTGGAACTGGTCAACGATGGGGCCCTTATCATCGCCGGTATTCTGATCACCCGTTCCCTCTTTCGCACACGAACGTATAATGTCGATTTCTACCCGTCGCAGACATTTCTATACAACTCCGTTACCGTTCTATTGGTCGGAGCTTATTTACTTATCGTCGGTATCCTGGCAAAATTCGCCCTGTATTTCAACGGGGGGGAGCATATCCCCTTCAGGGCCTTTTTTGTCCTGGCTGCGTTTATCGGACTTTTCACGCTGTTTCTTTCCGATCGGCTCCGGAAACGGATGAGACGGTTTATCAGCCGTCATTTCAATCGTCCCCTGTATGATTACCGGAAAGAATGGATGAATTTCACGGAAAGTACGAGCACCCTGACAGAAATCAATGATCTGTGCACCATTGTCACGGCCATGATTTCAAAGACATTCGAGATGCTTTCGGTATCGGTATGGATATTTGACGACGCGGGAGAAAACCTGCGTCTCTGCGGATCGACTGTCTTTTCAGGGGGGAAAAGGGATGAAACCGGATCCATTGAAAAAGAAATGGCCGAATTCACCCGAATCTTACAAAGCACACATCCGCCCGCTGACTGTGATTACACAAAGGACGAATTGCCCGGAGGGTTCGAAGGCCTTGGCGATAACTTTTTTGAGAAGGCGCACATACAATATTGCGTTCCCCTGACAGCCGGTAATCGCTTCCTTGGAGTGATAACGTTATCCCACCGTGTCGGAGAGGAAGCGTTAACCATGGAAGACTTTGATCTGCTTAAAACAATCGTCTCTCAGGTCGCGGCAAATCTTCTCAATCTCATGTTATCCGAACGGCTGAGGAAGGCTAGAGAAATGGAGGCATTTCAGACCATGTCGGCATTTTTTGTCCATGACCTCAAGAATCTCGCGTCGAAACTCTCTCTGACTATGCAGAACATCCCCGTTCACTTCGACAATCCTGAATTCCGGAAAGACGCGCTCAAGACAATCTCTCACAGCCTGGCTAAGATGAACATGATGAGCAGCCGCCTGACATCGCTGAGTCAAAAGCTTGAATTACAGTTAGTCGATGCCGACATATATGAAGTAATAACGAACACGCTCTCGGGGCTGGATGCGTCCATCAGGGGAAAACTGGTACAGAAACCAGGGACCGTACCGAAAATCGCTATTGATCCCGAACAGATCCAGAAGGTGCTTCTCAATCTGATCCTCAATGCCCATGAAGCAATCGGAGATATGGATGATGGCGAGATAGTGATAACGTCAGGCCGGGAGGGCAACGACGCGTTCCTGTCCGTGAGAGATAACGGCTGCGGCATGTCAAAAGAATTTATCGAAAAATCCCTCTTTCACCCATTCCAGACAACGAAAACCCAGGGCATGGGCATCGGCCTTTACCACAGCAAAACAATAATCGATGCCCACAGTGGAAAGATCGAAGTCGAAAGCAAAGAAGGAAACGGGAGTGAGTTCAAAGTGCTGCTGCCGCTTAAACAGGGGCCCTTATAGAGGGATAGAGGGTAGGGGTAACAAACACTGTAAATGGATAGGGCCGACGAACACTACTGTAAATGATGGGGAGGGGCGACGAATACTACTGTAAATGGGTATGGGCGACTTCAGTCGCCCATAGAAAATGCAGGGAGGTTAAAACCTCCCCTACCCATATAACCAAACTCCCTTATCCTCCA
>CAZOHQ010000278.1:0-3527 GCA_964579455.1 uncultured Syntrophaceae bacterium
AGGTTTTAACCTCCCTTCATCATCGGGCGACTAAAGTCGCCCCTACCCGATGGAGGGTCGCTGGTTGCCACCTATCCAATTTAACCTCACTTTGCTGCCCAATTGGGGAGGGGAGGTTTTAACCTCCCATCATCATCATCATCATCAGTCGGAGATTCCCCGCAACTTGTTGCGGGGAGCTTCAATCCATCACTTTAACATTCGCCATGGGATTCCTCACGCCCACAATCGGAGTCCCGTGGCCCGGGTAGATCGTCTCTATATCGAGGGATGAAAGCTTCTCGAATGAATTTTCGATATCCGGGGCGCTGCAGCAGAAACGGTTCAGCTCTCCCGTACCCTCCATATTCAGGATCGTATCGCCCGAAATAAGTATCTTCTGCTCCTTGTTGTAGAAACAGATGCTGTCCGGTGTGTGACCCGGTGTCGCGATCAGCCTCCAGTCCGGAAGGAACGGGATGTCGCGCGATTCTTCGAGTTCGCATTTCGGCTCGTATCCGATACGGGTAAACTGGCGGAGGAAGGGGAGGGGGATCCCCGCCTTTCTGCTGGCAAAACTCTGGCAATAATTGCGATACTGGTGTCCTATCCGTGTCATAACGGGCACGAGCCCCATAACCCATCGGGAGAAGGGAGGAATCGCGAGTTGCTCCTCTCCCGAGATATATTTTGCCACCATGTGGAAAAAATTGATTTCCGCCTCCGGGAACATTTCCTTCAGCTTGGCGATCCCTCCGATGTGGTCGATATGAAAATGGGTGGCGGTTATGAGCTTGAGTCCCCCATCTTTTTCGCCGTACTTTTCAGTAATGATCTTTTGTATCATCTCCGCGGCCAGGTTCGAGCCCACATCAACGGCTGCCATGCCTTCCTTCCCTTCAATGAGGTAGGTCTTTGCGTAGCCTCCTTCTATGTGATGGATCATATGCACCTCCCCTTTATCCCGCGTTTTCATCCTCAAGAAAACTATATGCCCTCTCCAGCAGCATCTCCTGACTTTCGAAGGGCAGGAGTGCTTTCGCTTCCGAAAACGGGAGCCACCTGAATTCGGAAATTTCCCCTCCATCCACGGTTACCTTTTTCTCATCTGTCTCGCAGAGAAAGTATACGGAGTGCTTGATGATTTCTCTGTCCCGTAATGCTCCCCTCGTACTGATGGCCGGGTATATCTCCTCCTCCCTGAAGTCACCGATACAGCGGAGTCGTGTAATCCCCGTCTCTTCCCCGATTTCCCTCAGAGCCGCGTCTTTTTCTTTCTCGTCACCCTCAATGTGACCCTTTGGAAAACCCCACAGGTCGTTTCTTTTACTGTAGATGAGGAGAAACAAGGTCTTCTTGCCTTTACGCCTGAAGATGATCGCGCCTGCCGAAAATTCTTCGTCCATATAGCACCTCCTCATCCTGACCGTTTTTTAATTTATTCTGGAGAGTTATAGCACCTGTGAACTGCATAGCGAACGCATAACATCAAGAATTTTCTTAAGCAGTTGGAGATTTCCAAGGATCTTTAGTTTTTACAGAAAATTTGCCTAAATATCAAGACAGTAACGAGATATTTTCAAAGGAGCAGCTTTTCGCGGACGCCTTTCGACAGCCCTCCGGCAACCAGATCATAGGAATCATCTATCATTTCAAGCACAAAGTCTTCGGGTATCGTTCCGTCGAGTATGACCGTATTCCAGTGCTTCTTGCTCATGTGATAGCCGGGTTTTATGGCGGGGTATATATCGCGGAAGGCGCGGGCGTCTTCGGGTTCGCATTTCAGATTCACGCTCAGTGGGTGCGAGTCGATTGCTACTAACGCGAACACCTTTCCCATCACCTTGAAGACCAGCGTTTCCGGTCCGAACGGACGTTCCTCCGTAACGCCTTTTTTTGCGGAACAACATTCGCGAATATCTTCCAGCTTCATAATACCTTCCCCTCATAGTCTCGCAATTTGACTAACCCCAGCAGAAGGCTGCCGGAAAGTATACAGACGCCGAGAAGGATAAAAGCGAGTTCGAACTGCCCCGCGTCACCCAGGAAACCGATGCCCGTCGGGACGAGACCCGCTCCGACCATAAACCCGACCGGTACGGCAAGTGACACGGCCAGATTCCTGCTCTGGGGCGGAACAATCGCAGAGAGCATGGCAAATGCCGAGGGGAAGAAACAGACGGCAAAAACCGGCTGAAGAAGAACAATCAATTTAATCCATGACGTATTCGCGAGACCGAGAAGAATAGTGATAATTCCGGTGAGAAAGAAGACAACATTCATTAACCTCGTCGATCCGAAACGGTCCGCGGCCCAGCCCGCTATAAAAACTACGAATATGGTTGAAACCCTCGAAATGGCGACAAGCGTATTTGCCTCAACCCTCAATATCCCGTGGTCCGCGACAAGATAGAGGGGAAGCATTGAATATACGCCAATGGTGCTGCTTACCCCCAGACTGAACAGTACAACCATGACCCAGAAGGAGGGTTTTATCAGAAGTAATCTGATTGAATCGAAATTCGGTTTCTCACCGGTAAACTCCCCTCCGCGTCCGAATGAGATAAAACAAATCCCTGCCAGGATGGAGGCGATGCCGATCGCCGCCATAACCCCCCGCCATTGAAACCAGATCATGAGCCCCTCCGCCACAAGCGGAGCAATCACAAAGGCCAGATTCGGGGCCAGTTCATGAACGGCAAGCGCCTTTCCCCACTGGCGCGGATTGACCAGATTCGTGATGGTCGCGATACCGGAAGGGAGATACATCCCCGTAACAAGTCCCAGGGCAAACATAGACGCGCTGATACCCCACGCGGTGTCGGCAAAGCATACACCCAGCAGGACGAGACCGATTGCTACAGAGGAGACCGTAATAGTCAGCTTGTGAGAAATACGGGAGGAAATAAAACCGGAGCCGATCAACGAGATGAAATAGCCGATTGTGATAAACAGAAAAAAGGAGCCCACCTCGCCGTGACCGAGCCCCATGTCCTTTTCGATAGAGGGGATCAGGGGCGAAAGGATAATCCTTCCGAGAAAATTAAGAAGGAAGATCCCCGTAAGGAAAATAACAGGGCCAAGCTGTCTTCGCAGCGCCGACCCGTTTTCAACCTGTTCCTTTTGTGCATCTGTGTGTACAGAAGGTTCATCCATCCGTGCTGTTCTCCAACTATATTAATTCATCGAAACCGGTCAGTTACAAAACAATTGCTCTTCCGGTCGATATAGTGTCCCGAATCCACAGGTGTTCGTAATGAAAAAATACCACATTATACGAATATTTCAAAACGGGTCATGTATATCTTCCGCGCCAAAATCGCAAAGAAAAAATTTAGCAAGATCCGAAGGTGGATTTATACATTGCCACCGGGCAAATCGTGATTATATTGAGGTACAGCGGAAGAAAAGCAGCACACTTGTGGGTTCGAATCATTCGCCACCCGCCCCGTTTAAACCGCGTACCTGTTCAGACCGTGAAGGTCAATGCAACGATATGGGATTAAATGATTATTACCGGATACTCGAAATAGAACCGGATGCGTCGA
>CAZOHQ010000279.1:0-3492 GCA_964579455.1 uncultured Syntrophaceae bacterium
AGAAAGGACGGTTCTTTGACCCATACGTTGGACCACACTGGTGTTGATCTCAACAGGTATAATGCGCCCTTCTTTGGTGATCAGCTCAATCTCATCCGGGCCGGTGGGTTTGCCCTCCATATTGGCCTGGAGCAACTGAACCGCTTTGCCAAGGCTATTTTCAGACAGGAGGCCCAACTCGAGGAAGTTTTTCCCAATCAGCTCTTCACGCCGGTAACCGGTGATCTCTTCGCACATACGGTTCCCGTAAAGGAAGGTGCCTTCCAGGTCGCTCATGTAAATGCCTTCCGGGGCGTCTTCCAGGTAGCTCGTTAATAATTTTTCGCTCTCCCGCAACTTCTCTTCCGCCTGTTTTTGCTCGGTGACGTCGCGGAGAACCCCCACGGCGTGCCAGGCGCCCTTCATCTGTATCGCTGAAAGCGAAAGCTGTACCGGAATTTCCTTCCCGTCTCTTCGTATGGCCTCCAGGTCGAGTGTTTTACCCACCGCGGCTCCCTGTCCTTTCTGCTGAAACACCGGGAAGGCTGCAAGGTGCGCTTCGTGATAACGCGGGGGCGCGATTAACCGGTGCAGGTTTTGACCGACGGCTTCGGCGCTCGTGTAGCCGAGAATACGCTCAGCGGCAGGGTTCCAATAGGATATCCGACCTTCAGGATCCATCATGAGAATGGCGTCCTGGGCGGAGTCGGTAATGGCGCGTATGCGCGATTCACCCTCCCGCAGCGCCTCCTCCGCTCGCTCGCGATCGGTGATGTCGATGGAAAAGCCGATGATGCCGGTAATCTTCCCGTCCGCATCCCTGTACGGTATCTTGTCGGTCTGAACCCGCCGTGTGCCGCTCTCGGTATCGAGTTGTTCGATAATGCCTGTCTTGGCCGTGCCCGATGCGATAACCTCCCTGTCGTCTTCCCGATAGCCCTCCGCCTGGCCGGGATAAATGTCAGCCCCTGTCCTTCCCTCGATCTTTTCCCTGGGCAGCCCTGTCGCCTCGGCGAGCGCCTTGTTCACACGAACGAATCTGTTTTCGAGGTCCTTGTAAAAGATCATGATGGGGGAGGAATCGATGATAATCTGAAGCTCTTCACGATTCTGCTGTAAATCGTGGAAAAGGAGGCGGTACGGATTTTCCAGACCGGTCACGATGATCGCTCTGTAAATAAGGTAAAAAGCGAGTATTTTGAAGTAATGACCGATCAGGTTCGACAGGCCGTAGACGCTGACGTAAAAGGTGAAAGCCAGTTCCGAGACGATTGTACAGAGGATCGACCAGACAATCAGCCGCAGGATGTGCGGATCAAACTTGTCGCGATGGTGCATCAGCAGAGCCAGGGAAGAGAGCAGGATAAAGGAAATGATGTACTCACTGACGATTTTGAAAGGGGTCAGCCCCGTGCCCTCGATAAAGCAGGCGGGGAAGAGCGTGCCGTAAAAGACGACCGCCAGCAGGAGGGTGGTTGCGAAAAGATAAAAACCCAGGACGGCGCGGATATTCAGCTTCCGATCGATGAACCATGGCGCCGCAAGGAGAGACAGGCTCTGAAGGTAGCGGGCGGCGATCCACAGTTGCGTGGGCAGATTGGCATCATAACCAGTAAAAACGTTCATCCCCTTGTAGGCCAGGGCGTGAGCAAAATCGATGAGGCCGGCAAACAGAAAGGCGATACCGAGGAACAGAACATAGTTGTTTGTTGCCATTTGACGGGTGTTCCAGGCGATCAGGAAGAGGGAAATGGCAATGACGATTGAAAAGCTTTCCGCGACAATATGAAACAGAAGATAGCTGTACAGGCTTGTAAGATACAGCCCCGCACACAGCAAAAGCCCGATGACAAGACTCTGGAGATCATTTTTAACGATCAATCGCAGTGACACGAACCCGTAGTTCCACATTTCTAATCCCTTTCTTCAGGGTTGAATTGATACCCTTTTTCCCGGAATAACCCCAGGCAGGCATCCACCACATCCGCATCGTACAGAATCCCCCGGTTGTCCTCGATCTCTTTCAGTGCCACATCAATACCCAGAGCGGGACGATAGGGACGATGGGATGCCATAGCCTCCACCACATCAGCCACAGCTATAATGCGGGCTTCCATGAGAATTTCATCCCCCTTCAGATTTCTGGGATAGCCCGAACCGTCCATCCGTTCATGGTGCTGGTAGACAATCTCCGCCAGCGGCCAGGAAAATTCGATGTCCTTTAGCATATCATACCCTGCCTGGACGTGATTTTTGATCAGGTCGAATTCTATCTCTGTCAGTTTCGTCGGTTTACTGAGAATCTCCGCAGGAATAGCTATCTTGCCGATGTCATGAATCATGCATGCCGTGCGGATACAGTCAATCTGATCAGATGCAAAACTCATCTCCGTTGCAATGGTGTTGGCGAGGTTGGACACTCTTCGTTGGTGACCTGCTGTGTAAGAATCTCTCGTTTCCATCATCGCCCCAATGGCCGAAACGGTTCCCCCCAGCGCTTGGCGCAAGCGATCCATATTCTGTTGACGTTCATTCTCTCTTTGCTGATGCCAGGTAATTTCTTTTTCAAACAAGTCTTGAAGTCCCCATAAGATTCCACTCACTATCAACGTCGCCAGTATATTCAAAAAGATGAAATTCAAGGCGATGACCACCCATCTTTCCATGGTATTGATGGTCGTATAATCAGATTCCAGGTAGCCAAAGCATATTAATATAGCGAGTATAGTCAGTGTTAACGAGTTTAAAGCAAGCGCTGCCAGAGCTGTGGGAAATCCCATAAGGGCAGCGGCAATAATGGGGAAAGCGAACATCCAAACGGTCCCCGAACTGTAAGGGCTTATGACCAGCATCAACGTCATGCCAGTGATATAAAATAACAGGACACTGAAAATAGCGCGGGTCTTAAACGAGATGGTTCGTTTGAAAAAAAGGATCACCACCGCGAAATAAAGACCCGTATCAATGAATACAACGCCCCACAATCCTTCTTTGATGGAAAGGAGAACACTCGGCACGTACACAAAAAAGCCCGGGATCAGCCCGACAAACAAAAGTGTGAAAATGACCCTGTCCTGCCAATACCTGATTCCGTCCCCAGGGGTCAGAACAGGGGGAATCGTCCATTTATATATAATCGTTTTCAATCTCGTCAGGATCATTATTCCTTCCAATAGCTGTTTTGAGAATGAGGGCAGCAGTCATTCAGTATATCAGTTGAAGTTTCCCGCAACTTGTTGCGAGGAATCTCCTACGGTTAAGGAAAAGTTTATTTTTACTCGCTCACTAACCCCGCCGCAAGCAGCGAGGACTGCGTTCACTGTTCAGTTTAAAATCAGTTATTTTTAAGCTGAAAACCTTTTTCCCGAAATAATTTCAGGCAGGCATTCACCACATCGGCATCGTAAAGAATCCCCCGGTTGTCCTCAATCTCCTTCAGGGCCGCGTCAATACCCAGGGCGGCACGATAGGGACGGTGGGAGGCCATGGCTTCCACCACATCAGCCACAGCCA
>CAZOHQ010000280.1:0-3028 GCA_964579455.1 uncultured Syntrophaceae bacterium
ATCTCCGGAAAACCCGTATAATCCGAGACGTCGGTAACAGCTATGTCGGCCGCTCTCAACTGCGCGGCAGTTCCACCTGTGGAGAGTATCTCCACGCCAAACTTTTTCAGCTCCGCCGCGAAATCAACGATCCCTTTCTTGTCCGTTACGCTTATCAACACCTTCTTTATCTTGTTTTTCATTTTTTTTATCCTCTTATCTCTTTCATATGCTCGATTCTCTTGTTTATAAGTGTCTTTGTCCCTATATCGGGCCGGTGATCTATGGAGCCCTTGATCGATGATATCGCGCCTTCCGCCACCTTTTCGGCGCTGTCCAGATCGTCGGCTATTCCTACGACACCTATCGCCCTTGATGATGTCATATACAAGCCGTCTTCTCTTTTGTCGACAGAGGAGTAATATAGTTTCGCATTCTTTATGTCCGATACCTCGATTTTCGATGAGGTGGAGCCAGCGTCGGGGTGATCCGCAGGGAGGCCGTATCCCTTGGGGACGATATATTTACAGACAGTTGCCTTTTTCTCGAATTCTATGGACAGGTCCTTCAGTGTCCCATCGATGATGGCCCTGCAGATATCCACAAAATCCGTCTTCAGGAGAGGGAGAATATTCATGGCCTCCGGATCACCAAACCTCGCGTTGTATTCAAGCAGCCTGACGCCGTCTCTTGTTACAATAAATCCGCCATACATGATGCCTTTGTAGTATTCACCGGTCTCCTGGTAGATCACCTCCGCGACCCTCCTCGTAATGGCAAGACCCTCCGCCACATCCTCCTTTTTCAGGAAGGGAAGGGAGTGATCCTCGAGAGAATATGAGCCCATTCCTCCGGTGTTTGGCCCCTTGTCACCCACAAACCTTCTTTTATGGTCCTGCACGGGAGGCGTGGCCACGACAGTGACACCGTCGCACAGGCACTGTAGCGAGAATTCTTCGCCTTCGAACTTTTCTTCAACCATGACTGAAGAATGTTCCTCCAGAATCTTTCTGCACAGTTCGATTGCCTCATCTTTTGTCTGAAAGTGGTCCCCCTGGACCATGACGCCCTTGCCGCCGGTGAGGCCGTCCGGTTTTATGACAATACCCCTGAGCCCGTCGATAAACTCTCCGATTCCCTCAAGAGAGGAGAAGGTACTGAACGGTGGATTCCCCAGGATATCATATTTCTCCAGCAGATTCCGTGTGAAAGTCTTCGACGTTTCCAGCCGTGCCAGGCCCTTTGTTGGACCCACGGATGGAATGCCTTCCTTTTTCAGGAAATCGACAATGCCTTTGTTCAAGGGGTCTTCCGGGCCGATTATCGCGAACTCTACGCCGTTTTCCCGTGCGAACTGCACTATCTTCTCACGGTCATCATAGCTTGATGTCAACACCTTTTCTGAAAGAGACGCAATGCCGGGGTTGTTGGATTTCATGCAGGAAAAGAGAGCGGTGTTGTGTGCCGATCGTTTTACCGTTTCAGCTATTACATGCTCCCTGGCGCCGTTTCCGATTAAGAGTATTCTGATCATGTTTTCCTCCCTGAGTAGGTTCTACGGTAAGTTTCAAGCTTATACTCAAAAAGGATACGTTCGTCAAATGTCTTTCATGAAACTGTTTTTTATAATGGAAAAGCTGTAAAAGAAAGTTCGCAATTTATAGTATTGTGCAATAGACAATCGATATCTCCTAAAAGGGTGTGAGCGGATATCACGTAAGAAAGGGAGAAGAGCGATGGCTCGGAAGTATGATACCTCGATGTACAAGAACTTACTATATTTTATAGGGAAAGCAGATCGCTTCTATTGAAGATCCCCGCAGCACAGCTGTGGAGAATCACCGACTGTTGAAAAAATTAGATTTTAATGGCGGGAACCCCGCAACTTGTGGTCGAGTGTAATTCAGTTATGTTTTGAGTAACATTTATTTTAAGACAATTCGGTGTGTCAAAATCCCCTTGACATACAAGCCCCCTTTTTCTATTCTCGGTTTACATAAAAGCGGGTTCTTGTAAAAAATAACGGTTCGTAATCTGGGACACCCATCAATATCATGCATTTCCGTTGCGAGCCATACACTTCCAGGAGGTAGGATATGTCTTCATTGGCATTCGATGTCGATGCCCTTCAGAGGATTCCGTTATTCGATACCATCATCAATTCGCTTCATGACGGGGTTCTCATCACCGACGATGAGGGATATATCAAATATGTGAATACCTCCTACATGCGGCTGACATGTGTCAACGGCGAAGACATCCTGAATCGGAAGGTCCAGTCGGTACGTAAAGGAGCGCGCTTGCCGGAGGTATTGCGGACAGGCACGGCCCTGCTCGGAGTCAAGAGAAAGGTCAATGACATAGAATATGTCGTTGATATCAATCCTATCATCTTTAACCACAAGGTGGTGGGTGCTATCTCTGTCGTCCGCGATATCACCGAAGTAGTGGCCATGAGCAACAAGCTCAAGGACTACAGCTACAGGGTCATGGAATTGCGCAACAAGGTCAGGGAAATCCATCGGGCGCACTATCGTTTTGAAGATATCATCAGCGTAAGCAAGGAAATGGAGAAGAACAAGGAGATAGCACGGCGGATGGCCTCCAGCGATGCCTCCGTTCTTATATTAGGAGAAAGCGGATCCGGGAAGGAACTGTTTGCTCACGCGATCCACAATGCGGGTCCCCGTTGCAATAGTCCCTTTGTCCCTATCAATTGCGCCGCCTTTTCCCCTCAGCTCCTTTCAAGTGAATTGTTCGGTTATGAAGAAGGAGCGTTCACGGGAGCATTGAAAGGGGGAAAACTGGGTCTCTTCGAAATCGCCAATGGTGGGACTCTTTTCCTTGATGAAATAGGGGACATGGAATATGAACTCCAATCCAAACTCCTGAGAGCCTTGGAAACGGGTGAGTTCATGAGAATCGGGGGGACAAAGCCCATCAAAGTTAATGTCCGGATCATTTCCGCCACGAACAGGGATATCTCAAGATTGATTCATGAGATGAAGTTCAGGGAAGATCTCTATTATCGGTTGAATGTCATATCCCT
>CAZOHQ010000280.1:3038-3487 GCA_964579455.1 uncultured Syntrophaceae bacterium
CACCTCGTCATCGCTTATATCCTTCAACCCAACATCTGGCGATGTGCGCGATGTTATAAACGCCCTGGAACCCTTAGAAATAGTCAGTGGTCCTTTGAAAAATTCCGATGGCACCGATGCGGGAAACACCATTCAACCCAGCTATCCTGGTGGACTAGCAAAATTTGGGAACGAAATTCCGCCGCTACGAATGAGGCTTCAAGATATATCGCCCCTAGTTGAACATTTCTTGGATAAGCACAGCAAGCGGCTAGGGAAAAGATATGTCGCCACAAGTCCGACGATTGAGATCCTCCATCAGTATCACTATCCCGGAAACGTCCGAGAGCTGTTCAACATTCTTGAGTTTGCGGCAAGCACGAGTGAAACGGAAGAGATCATGCCGAAGGATCTTCCGATTTTCTCAAAAGTCAGGCCCCAGCCCTCCCGTCGTCGTGCATTGTCAAATA
>CAZOHQ010000281.1:0-3460 GCA_964579455.1 uncultured Syntrophaceae bacterium
TCAAGAAACAGGCATGACGTTCCTGAAATGCAAGCAAGACAGATCCTGGTTGCGGACAAGGGATGGTAGAGCAAAGCCACCTTCTTATTGTCAGTGACTTAAAGTTAGCGAGTCCCGACTGGTCGGGACTCGCTATGAAACAAGCGAAATTACGCAAATCTTATTCAGCCTTCTTCGGCACTCTCACCAGTAATACTGGTATCTTACCTTCTCGCAGTACTTTGTCAGTGACGTTCCCGAAAGTCCACCGGGTAAGACCATGCCGCCCATGTGTTGACATGGCCACCATATCAGCTTCGACTTCCTTTTCAGCTTTAATAATCTCGCTAGCCGAAGATGTGCCGAAAGCCACTTTACATTCCACAATAACTCCGCTACTTTTCAGGCCTTTACCGGCTTCACTGAGGTAGTCCATTGCCACCTTCTTCTTTTGCTCCAGTTCACTCTCGGTATAGGGAAACTCGACAGATAAATCTCCGCCAGTAATAGTATGGGTCAATGATGTAATCGCCTGGAAAAGGACAACTTCTGTCTTCTTTCCCGTCGCCAGTTTAGACACCAACTCCTCAACAAAACGCAGGGCCGCCTCGCCGAATGTAGAACCATCCAATGGGATCAGTATTTTTTCGGACATAACACACCTCCCTATGCTTTAGTGTCCTGTTACTAAATCCTCCCTGTTTTATGGGTTGATTTTCCCCATATTCAGAAGAGAAACAGTAACAGCGAATACCGCTCGCTATATTCAGCGGATTCAGGGTTATTCCTCATGTATCCCTTTGCTCTAACTCACTGTGCTGCTTACTAAATTCATAGAATATATCTGATTATAATTAAAGCACACTATGTGTAATTGTCAATACACAACATACACAGTAATTCCAATGTCAGTAGCACATAATCTGTCCGGTTTATAATGGGTTACCAGGAGGTGGTCAGTGAGATGGACAGAGATATTACAGGAAATCCGTCCTGCCTGTGCGTTACACACAGACAGAAAGATGCGATTTAAAGAGTTGTACAGTGACCCCTACTTGCTTCCGCGCCGATTGCGCACTATCGGCACCAGGCTTCCAGTTGCGAAACTTCTCCTCGCAGTCGTGTTACGATTTCCGGGGAGTTGAACAGGTTCCGGCACAGTTCGCATTTAGTATAGGTTATTATCTCGCGGGAGTTCATACCGGTAAAGGAAGCAATATTTGTTATCCCCATCGTTCTGATGAGGTTGTACAAGCGGTCAGTTTCAGTCTTGGTAAAAAGCTGTTCCATCGTGCTGTCGTTCAGGTTCCCAAGGTGAAAAAAGTTCGTTTCCGGGAAATTGCTCCCTGCGTCGCAACAGGCGTACATATCAAGATCGGGGGTGAGGTAGGGGTTCATGTCGCAACAGTTTGCCTGATAATCGGTCTGAATATTTCTGCGTGTGAAAGACGCCGCGCGACCCGCGTATATGAGGGGTTCGGGGAAAAAGGTAAGGCTATGATCACGCAAAAATTGTTCATACTGATCATCCTCCAGGGAAAAATCGGTAACAAATGAAATAAAATAATCCAGCCCGATCTTCCGGCAACTGCGTGCCGCGTTTAACACATTGTTCCGGTCTACATGTTTCTGGTGCCACCGTGAGTAGCTCAATCTCAACTGGCACAGCCCGTTTTCCTTTAATTCCCAAACAAGGCTGTCGGAAGCCTCTGCCGTTTTTGACCAAAAGCAATTGGTAACAATTCTCGTATATATTCCGAGCTGTCTGCACAGTTTCACAATCTCTGCAATTTCATTAAAATACAGAAGCGGTTCACCAGCGGAAAAGCTTATTCCGCCAACACCAGCCTTGGCCATCTCCGCAATGATTTCCTTTGCGCTATTAAGATCCATTTTCCTGTTATCAGGAATATCTTCCGCCGCCACGCAGTGCTCGCACCTGATATTACATCTAGTGGAGTATCCAAAAGCTACTTTGCGCATATATAAAAAAATCCTCTCGGTGTCCGGTCCGGGTTCTTGTGTAAGCCCGGCATGGGCGCGAACTCATGGGAAATCTTTTGACGTCATACATTTTGTGGGCTTGCTTCTTCGGGAAAGAGTTGTGGTATCTCCTTAATTTCTAAAGCTTACCCTTTTGCGCTTTCTTATCTTTTTTCTCGTTGCGCTTTTCTTTAAGCGTTTTTGTTGATTTCTTCTTTTCTGTTTTTTGGGCATCTTTTCCTTTAGCCATGAATCTCTCCTTTGTATTAGTTAGTCAATATGGTTAGTTACATGTATTTTCTGATTATACTTCCACTATACTTGAAGGCAGAGTGTCTCTGCCACTCTTTTTAACTGGTACGGCAGTTCTTGAAAATATCGGGTCGTACGTTTTCTTTTCTGGTGTCCTTTGTGGACTCTTGTCACTAATAATAACTTACTTTAATACGGATTCTCGAATCTTACAACATCATTTTTTGTGTTCAGACTGGTTGTGGATTAAATTTTTAATTATGAATGGTTGTGTTGGCTGGATTCTGCCAACCCTTGGAATGGCTAGTCAATGGTCAACGACTGACCCCTTTTTCTCCCTGACCCCTTTTTGTCCGACGGATTTATATATCCACTCGAATGTAATACACCGAAAAACCATATTGTTTTATCTCCATCTCCGTGTTATTGATTCCTACCTCGTGTAAATTCAGACGTTATGATGGAGCTTTGATTCCATGAATTCTCATCCTACTAAAGGGTATCTCTATGTAATGGCCGCCGCTCTCATGTGGGCCTCGTGCGGGACTGTGGGGAAAATACTCTTCAATTCAGGCATGACACCCATGGACCTTGTACAGACAAGAGTAACGTTATCATCTATCATGCTGTTCATCTTCTTTGGTCTCTTTCAAAGACAGTCACTCCGGATTCGCTTAAGGGATGTGGGATATTTTCTTCTCCTTGGAGCTGTGATAATGGCACTGGCACAGCTTTCCTATTTTTATGCGATCAGTAGAATTAACGTAGCGGCCGCCATTTTGCTGCAATATCTGGCCCCTGTACTCGTCGCCACCTACTCCATGTGCTTCTGGCATGAACGGGTCACTGCGATAAAGCTTCTGTCACTTTCCATGGCAATAGCGGGATGTTATCTGGTGGTAGGCGGGTATGATCTCAACCTTCTCAGAATGAATCGTGTGGGTATTCTGTGGGGTTTGACTTCTGCCGTGGCGTTCGGGTCATATACCTTGCTCGGAGAAAGAGGGATGCACCGATATCCTCCCTGGACGGTTATATTCTATGCCTTTGTATTTGCTTCTCTCACTCTGAACATTATTCACACACCTTTCCAATTCTTTACCGCGGGATACACCATGAGCCAATGGCTCATACTTCTCTATGTTGTCATCTTCGGAACGACTCTTCCCTTTGGCCTGTATTTTATGGGAGTCAATTATATCCGTTCCACAAAGACTATCATTACGGCAACACTCGAACCTATTTC
>CAZOHQ010000282.1:0-3430 GCA_964579455.1 uncultured Syntrophaceae bacterium
CCGTCAGATGAAGGCCTTCGGAGGTGTCCTCAGCTTTACAATCAAGGGCGGCTTTGATTCCGTACGTACCTTTCTTCCCCGACTCACGTATGCGCACAGGGCCGCAAATCTCGGATCGGTGGAGACCATTGCCGGCCCGCCTTCAGTGACAAGCCATGTGGAATGTACCCCTGAAGAAAGAAAGGCCATGGGAATACCAGAGGAATTGATACGCTATTCCGTTGGCATCGAGGACGCGGAAGATCTGATTTCCGATCTTGAGCAGGCGCTCTCCTGTGTCTCCGCATAAGTGGAAATTCGTCGTGTTGCCCGATGGAGTCGAGCCATATGCGCGGGCACATCTTTCTGCTCACCTGCATTGATACAGGGTTTATCGGGTCACACAGGCTTCAAGCCTTTTTACGGCTTCGTCTCGTCCAAGTATATCTATGAGAGTCGGTATGTCGGGACCGTGGCAGTTTCCGAAAAGCGCGAGGCGAATGGGAAAATAGAATTTTTTACCCTTGATGCCCAGATCACCGATTGATTGTTTTGTCAGTAAAGATATTTCTTCGGGTTTCCACTCGGTCTTTTTCCCTAAGGCCTCGATCCAGTATGAGAAGATACGCTGCGAATCTTCCTGCCCGATAAGATCATTGTCTTCTTCCGAGAATACCAGCTCTTCGAAGAACATTCGGGCATGTTCAACGATATCGGAGAGACAATACACGTAATCGCGCGCCGTGTTGATTGCTTTCAGATATGTATCGTTGTCAGGTATATCTATACCTGCCTCTTCAAAGAAACGACGCGACTGATCGGCGATATATTCCACGTCAAGGGTCCTTATATACTGGCCCCCCATCCAGTTCAGTTTTTCTATGTCAAATACAGCCCCGGCCTTGTTGATTCTGTCCAGTGAAAATGCCTCTCCCAGTTCGCTGAGGGAATATATTTCCCTGTCATCCGCTGAGTGCCACCCGAGAAGGGCGATGAAATTCAACATCACCTCGGGGAGGTACCCCTTGTCGAGATAACTTTCAACAGAGACATCTCCCTGTCGCTTGCTCAGTTTGCTCCTGTCGGAATTCAGCAGCAGGGGCAGATGAACAAATACCGGCGCTTCCCATCCGAAGGATTTGTACAGGAAGATATGTTTCGGCACGCTGGAAAGCCATTCCTCGCCGCGTATAACATGTGTGATCTTCATGAGGTGGTCATCCACCACACTGGCGAGATGGTAGGTGGGGAATCCGTCGGATTTTATAAGAACCTGGTCGTCAATCATCGAATTGTCAATGGCGACCCTGTCGCGCACAACATCGTCGAAAACGGTCTTTCCTTCTTTGGGATATTTCAGGCGTATGACGAAGGGCATCCCCTGCGCCAGGTTGTCTGCGACTTCTTCCTTCGAGAGGTCCCTGCATTTGCCGTCATACATCGGCGGTCTCTTTCTTTTTCGCTGTTCTTCCCTCAGATTGTTCAGCCGTTCCTCCGAACAGAAACAATGGTATGCGTTTCCGGAATCCAGAAGCTTCTGGGTGTATTCTTTATAGATGTCAGTTCGCTGCGATTGTATATACGGCCCGTAGTCCCCTCCGACATCAGGGCCTTCATCATAGTGGAGTCCGATTTCTGTCAGTGTGATGGTGAGCTTTTCCAGAGCTCCGGGAATGGATCTTTTCTGGTCCGTATCTTCGATCCGCAGGATAAACTTTCCACCCTGTTTGCGTGCGAACAGATAGTTGAACAATGCCGTCCTCAGCCCTCCGACGTGCAGATATCCTGTCGGACTGGGCGCAAATCTTACCCTTACCTGTTTATTGTCTTTATGCATGGTGCCTTTCCTGTTATTTAAATTTTGATGTTTCCTGATATTTATCAGATTGCTTTCGAAGATGTGTTAGTATAATTTTTCGTGTCAGATTACAAGCTTGATTGTATGCATTGAACAACTAACATATTCTCCGCAACGTATGGCGGGGAGCTGCAATCGACTGTCCGTGGGAGACAATGATCGGATTATACCTTGCCTTTTTACGCGGCTTGACTATATAAAGAAAACCAATCAAAAAGGAGATGCCATAGGTAGTTTGACGAAAGAAGAAGGATTTATTCCTCTCTGTCAGCCGGATTTGTGCAAATCCTGCGGGGCCTGTTGTGGCCTCTACAACTACGCGGACAGTACAAGGGACTCTCTGGTCAAAAGGCTGAGAGCCAGGACGGAGATATTCCGTGAGACGGTCAGGGTGGCAGCCGATCTAAAGGTATTTTCAGACAGGATACAGAGGCTTGAGAATCCGGAGAAGCTCTATGAGGTAATATACTGCTGTGAATACCTGGGATTTCTCGACGGTGAGGAGAACAGGGTGGGCTGTCTTCTTCATCCCCTTCAAAACGACGGGGTGGATATGAGAGATGTGTCGTTCTATGGGCGGGAACTGTGCGATGGGCACTTCTGCCCCAGTTATCACTGCATATCCCGTGAAGAGAAGATCGCTATGGTCAGGATTATTGACGACTGGTATCTTTACGGCCTGTGCATCACCGATATAGATCTGGTCAAGGAGTATTTCCGCTTTATAAGCGAAGGCATATACGAGGTTCCGCGTCCTGACAGGTTTAAGGGCAGGCTCCGTGATATCGCCTTAGATTTCTTTTCATTGAAGATTTCCTGGCCTTTCCGGTCAACCGATACGAACCGCTTCGGAAAATACTATTTCGATGGTTCACAATACATGATCAGTCACATCGATTATGATGCTCTTGGGTGCGAGCGGTCGAAGTTCGACAAGATATTCCTGAGCCTCACCTCTCGATTCAGAACATTGGAGGAACTCAGGAGGGGGGAAGATCTCATCCGGGGAAATATAGAAGAATTTATAACCTGTTATAAGATGGATGCCATGGAGCGATCCTGAAAGGTGTCATACTGGCTTGGCGCAATATCATATAAAAAGGACTGACTGTGAAAGAACTGAAAAAGAGGATCCTGTATCCAAGAGAGATTATCGCTGGACGTGTGAAAGGTCTGGCTGAAGAGATTTCGCACGACCTTGAGGGGAAGGAAGTCGTGATCATAGGGGTTCTCAAGGGAGCCTTCATTATCCTGGCGGATCTTACACGGTGCATGAAGATACCGCATACTGTAGATTTTGTGAGGCTGGCAAGTTATGGCTCAGGATCGGTGAGTTCGGGGACCATAACTCTTTCGAAGGATATAGAAACGGATATTGAGGGGAAAGAAGTCGTTATCGTGGAAGACATAGTAGATACCGGAATAACGCTTTCATTTCTGCGGAAGAGACTTGAAGAAAAAAAACCACATTCTGTACGGATCTGTACATTAATAGACAAAAAGCAGAGACGACAGATCTCCATCGATGCGGACTATGTGGGGTTTGATTTGGACGAGGGATTTGTTGTAGGATACGGGCTTGATTTTGATGAA
>CAZOHQ010000283.1:0-3406 GCA_964579455.1 uncultured Syntrophaceae bacterium
GGGGTGTTTCACTTTAACGTCTCCATATTTTCATTTTTTCTGCTTCTTTAATTAAATCATCTCGAAAAGCAGGATCGGCTATACCAATTATTGCTTCCGCCCTCTCCCATGTGCTCTTCCCCTTTAGTCTGGCTACACCGTACTCTGTGACGATATTGTGAACGGCTGTTCTCGGTGTCGTCACAATCGCTCCGGGTGTCAGGATCGGTTTTATCCGTGAAGTTAGGCCATCCGACCCTTCATGCGTTGAGGTCATGGCAATAAAGCTCCGTCCACCTTCAGATCTGTACGCACCTTGCACAAAGTCAAGCTGTCCACCGGTACCGCTGACCTGCCTGGTACCTACCGATTCAGAACAGACCTGTCCGAAAAGATCTACTTCTATACACCCATTAACTGAGATAAAGTTATCAAGTTGTGCGATGACGAACGGATTATTGACATAGTCAATTGAAAATGAGATCACTCCAGGGTTGTCGTCTATAAAATCGTATACTCGCTTTGTTCCAAGGGCAAATGAGAAAACCTGTTTGTACTTGTCAATGTTTTTACACGAGCCGGTTATTTTCCCCGCTTCTGACATCTTGACAAATGCGTCAACATACATTTCAGAGTGAACTCCGAGATTTTTCAGATTCGATTCCGCTACCATTGAACCCACTGCATTTGGCACTCCTCCAATACCTAGTTGCAGACAGCATCCATCATGAAGACGTTCAATGATATGTCCTGCTAGCTGTTTCTCCACATCTGATGGTTCTACATCCGGAATTTCCGGCATCTGTGGATTTTCACCTTCGACAACATAATCAGTCTGGGATATATGGATTGACTCTTGGTTCCCGCCAAGGACTCTCGGCATGTTTTCGTTTGTTTCTAAAATAACGACATCCGCTGTCTCAATGGCAGCCCAGCATGATATGGAACTGGCTCCAAAGTTGAAAAAGCCATGTTTATCCATAGGGGTAACCTGGGCAACAAAAATCCGAGGACAGTGGCTTTGATTCCGCGTCATTACTGGTAACTCGTTGAACACCATGGGTATATAGGATAGTAGCCCCTTGTTGTAATATTTACGATCAAGACCGCTCAGGTGCCAGCTATTCCAGTAAAAATGCTTACCCAGGGGATCTGCATCACTGGTATATTTCGGCCAGACGCCGACATCGCAACGAATCTGAACGTTCAACAGCTCATCTTTACGCTTACTCAATGCCTTATCAAATGCCAAGGGAGCATTTATTCCAAACGCATACTCAATCCAATCATTAGACTTTACAACCGTTACGACTTCATCCACACTCACAAGCTTTTTCTTATACTCTGTTTCAAAACCAAATGACATTAGTACAACCACCTCTCACTTTTTTTATTTTAATGTTTTGCAGGAAAGACCTTGGAAACACGGAATAGTTGCTTTTTCGAATATTTCAAATTCAGAGTAGTCGCTGTATTTCCTTAATCTAATACTCATTCCACCCACAATGTATGTCTTAATTGTTCAATACCAATCTCGACGGCATCAACAAAATTGCAGCGCTACCATATATATATACATTAAGGTATTGTCAACTTTTATGTGTAAATTTTAGCTGATTTCTTGTCTCCAGACTGCATGCCTAGAACCGGTTTGTGTCCTTGCTTTGTTACACCTATAGCAACAAGGACGGGAACAAGCTCTATGCTGCCGTGCATGCGCATACGGAAGTTAACACCATCAACATCAACAAATAGGATAATTCATAAAAGGGCGCTGTTGTCCCTATTTTACCTATTTTACGCCCTATTTATCCTAAAGTTATTCTGTAAAAGTACCGATAAGTGATAGAGATTTAAAAAAGAGTGGTTAAAGTATGTCCCGCGAATAAGAATCCGAGAGGAGAATAAACTACCGTGAAGATACATCTTCGACTCATCATGCTTTCCGGAATCGCTGTGAGTTTTATGATCATTGTAGCAGCGGTGGGATTGTGGGAACTTGGCACCCATAAAACGATAGTCGTTTCCAGCTCATCTGTTACCGTTTTTTTCGTCGTATCCCTTATTTCGGTATTACTGACAGCCGGATTTTCAGTATTCATCGGATACAACATTTACCGTCCAGTGACATCCACCATTAGCAATCTCAATATTATAACCGATGATCTCGCAGCCTCCGCCGGCGGCATTCTTGGTGTCAGCGAATCGCTCTCCACGGGTTCGTCAAGTGCCGCAGCCTCTATTGAGGAAACATCGGCGTCTCTGGAGGAAATTTCGTCGATGACATTGCAAAATGCCAAAAACACAAAACACCTGGCACAACTTACAGCTTCTATGCAAGACATCGTAACGGATGCGACACAGTGCATATCCGACCTCACATCCGCCATGCAAGATGTAACGAATGCAAGCCACGAGACGGAAAAGGTAATACATACCATCGATGAAATCGCCTTTCAGACCAATCTTCTAGCCTTGAACGCCGCCGTCGAAGCGGCACGAGCGGGCGAAGCAGGCGTAGGCTTCGCCGTCGTTGCCGATGAAGTACGATCACTCGCCGCAAGTTCGGCACAGGCAGCGAAGGACTCGGCAAATCTTATCGATACAACAATAAAAACCGTTCAAAAAGGCACAAGCATTGCCGACAAATCGGCCGAGTCAATCTCTCATATATCGGAAAGCATGACGGAGATTACACAGCTCATTACCCAGGTAAACGAGGCATCACACGAACAGTCTCAGGGAATCGAACAGATCAACATAGCTGTTGTGGAAATGGATAAGGTTACCCAGCAGGTAGCTCAACAGGCGGAGCAATTATCATCCTCATCGGAAACGCTGAACACACAGGCCGAAGAAATGCGGGGAGCATTGTCCGATCTGATAACGATCGAGCATCCCTCTCAGGAAGAAGTCGTTCAGTTTGTCGACGAGGCGTATGCGTATTTGCGTCAAAACGGCAAAAACAACTTCTTCAGGGAGGCAATGAACAGAAAGGGACGTTTCGTGAGAGGTGAGCTGTACATCTATGCCTACGACTTCAATGGTGTATGCCTGGCGCACGGCGCGAGGCCCGATCTCCTCGGTAAAAATCTCAGTCATCAGGATCTTGTTCAGGATCTCAGGGCTCGGGCGGCTGCGGGCGGCGGATGGCACGCCTACGACTACCAGAATCCCGTCACAAAGAAGATGGACAAAAAACTCGGATATGTCCTTAGCTCCAACAATGAATTCTGGTTCGGATCGGGAACCTACGTTAAAGAATAGGCAAGGATTTCATCGCTATGGAATAAAAGGGCGCTGTCCCTATTTACTAGGGACAAGCGACATTACCATATTGGATATTACCAGACGTACTTTACAAGTTCGTCAGCCTCGCATTTTCGTACTGGCATAAAATTTAGGTAGTTCAACGACTTCCACGACA
>CAZOHQ010000284.1:0-1066 GCA_964579455.1 uncultured Syntrophaceae bacterium
TCCCTTTGAAGTAAGACAGTTATAACTAAAGTTGGCGAATCGGATCAGTTCGTTTACATATATTTTTGTATTTTACATAAAAACATCATTAAGCCAAAGGAATGCATTGCTATTAGCTGTTGATTTCCAATTGATATCAGCAACTACTCCTCACTTATGCTGTTTACTGCTTTCAGGAAGAACACCACAAAAAAAGTCATAGCAGATATTGTCTTGCATATCCTATGGCAAATCTTGCACCCTTCACTATTCCTTGAAGTGTTTGGAAGTTTAATGTCACCATTACCGATACAAATCTTCAATATATATAAGTGTGTTGGGAATAAAACGTATGAAAGTAGATATGCGATGGAAAAGGCAAAGAGAAAGCTGAAAACTTAGAGTGGCGAGGCAAGAGCTTGACACCTCTCAGGCGTACGAAAACATCGGGCAACGCAATGATGGTTTATAAAGACCACGAAAGGCTCTTTAGAAATCGTGGCCCTTTTTCATGGGATCGAAAGCAAAAAGTGGTAAAGGAGTGGTAATAATGGCCTGGCAAATAAAATGGGCTACGGCTTTTATTCCGTAGCCCATTGATATCATTGGTGGGCCGTAGGAGATTTGAACTCCTGACCAATTGATTAAAAGTCAACTGCTCTACCAAGCTGAGCTAACGGCCCTTGACTGTGTTGACGCAAGCGTTGCAAACTAACAGGAAGTGTTTCTAATTGCAAGAAGAAAATGACAGGCAAGTTGTCAAGATGAAGGCATTGTGATAAAGGATATTCCCACCGAGTTGCTGCTATATTGAATGTTAGGATGTGTCTGATATGCGCGAAGTATTGAAAAAAGTTCAGATCAATATGCCCTTTAGGATGCTTGTTGATGAGTATCTTGATATTCTTCTTGAAGAGAGGATACAACCGGAGATCGGCGTGGATTGTTTTGCTCTCGACCGTTTCAGTAGGAGCGAATTCCATGATGTGGCGGATCGTCTTCATGGCGCAGGGCTTTCCATTACGCTGCACGCCCCCTTTTTCGATCTGAGGCCGGGAGCCATAGACAGAAAGGTAAGAGAGGTGAC
>CAZOHQ010000284.1:1094-3042 GCA_964579455.1 uncultured Syntrophaceae bacterium
GGCAGGTCTTTGATCTGGTTCCCTTATTCGGGCCCAGGTCGGTGGTGTGCCATGCCGCCTTTGATGAAAAGTACTATGTTTCCCATGAGGATGTGTGGTTGGAAAACAGCAGGGATACATGGAGTAGTTTTATAGAAACCGCCGCCGGAATGGGGACGAAGATAGCGCTTGAAAATGTCTATGAGGGCAGTCCGAAATTTCTCGGTCTCTTGCTGGATGCCTTCCAGGGATCTCAGAACATCGGTCTCTGTTTTGACACGGGACACTTCAACGCGTTTTCCCGCTCGACACTTGAAGAATGGCTGGATGCACTCGGCTCACGGATAGTTCAGATACACCTCCATGATAACGATGGCAGTGCCGATGAACACAAACCGGTGGGGGAGGGGACCTTCCCCTTTTACCGGTTTTTTGAATTGTTGGGAAAGAAGGGTGTCCGGCCGATAGTAACGCTGGAGCCGCATACAGTGGAAGATCTGTGGCGCTCACTGGAAAACATCGGGCGCATGGGGTTGCTGGATTATTTGGGTGAATAGCTGTGCTGAGATATGTCCTTAAAAGATTGATGCTCATGCTTCCGCTCCTTATCGGAATTACGATTGTCTGCTTTGTCGTTATCCACCTGGCGCCAGGCTCTCCTACCGATTTGCAGACGGATATGAATCCCCGGGTCTCCGCGGAGGCAAAGGCGCGTCTGCAGTCCATGTATGATCTTGATAAACCCCTCTATAAGCAATACCTGTTGTGGGTCGGAAAACTTGCAACCCTTGATCTGGGACAATCCTTCTCGCCCGACCACCGGCCGGTCATCGACAAGATATTAGAGAGGATACCGATCACGATACTCATTAACGTTCTTTCGATGATCCTGATCATCCTTGTCGCTATTCCCATAGGCGTCCTTTCCGCGGTGCGTCAGAATTCTCTCTTTGATAAGGTGACAGCGGTATTTGTCTTTATAGGATTTGCCGTGCCTACCTTCTGGCTTGCACTGCTTCTGATGATACTGTTCGGTGTGCACCTGGGCTGGCTTCCCATATCGGGTATACGGTCCCTGAATTACGAATATCTTCCGCCATTTGCCGCCTTGATAGATCTGCTGAAGCATCTGATATTGCCGGTGATCCTCTCCGCTTTCGGAGGGCTCGCGGGGTTTTCCCGCTATATGAGATCCAATATGCTGGAGGTCATACGCCAGGATTACATTACAACTGCCAGGGCCAAGGGATTGTTATCTACAAGCACGCTCTCAGGAACGCGCTCCTTCCGGTAATCACGATCCTGGGCCTTTCCATCCCCGGACTTATTGGAGGAAGTGTTATCTTCGAGACGATATTTGCCATACCGGGTATGGGGCAGTTGTTTTACATGTCTGTCATGTCAAGGGATTATCCCGTTGTAATGGGAATACTGTTCATAGGGGCGATACTGACTCTGATCGGCAACCTGATAGCTGATCTCTCGTATGCCGTGGCGGATCCGAGGATAAGAATTGCGTAACATGTGTTGTGGAGATTGATATCAGATAATGAAAACGGATTTTTGGTACAGTTTCTCAAGGAACAGGATTGCGGTAGCCGGGGGCATAGTGGTTATTCTGCTATTTGTTGTTTCCCTGCTTGCGCCCTGGATCTCTCCTTATGATCCGAATGAGATAAACCTTCATGAAGTATTGTCGCATCCTTCCTGGTCGCACCTTTTCGGAACGGATCAACTGGGGCGTGACGTCTTCAGCCGGATGATATGGGGAGCCGGCATATCGTTGAAGGTGGGGTTCGTGGCGACCGGCGTTTCCATCTGTATCGGGGTCATCCTGGGCGCACTTGCCGGATATTACGGGAAGTGGGTCGACACGGTGATCATGCGTTTTGTTGATATTATGCTCTGTTTCCCGGCGTTTTTTCTGATACTCGCCGTAATCGCCATCCTGGAGCCGTCCATCTGGAAC
>CAZOHQ010000284.1:3052-3392 GCA_964579455.1 uncultured Syntrophaceae bacterium
GTGATCGGTCTTACCAGCTGGATGAGAATTACCCGTCTGGTCAGAGCCGACTTTATTTCACTCAAGGAGAGGGATTTTGTACAGGCGGCCCGTGCTATAGGCGCCAGTGATCTGCGGATAATATTCAGGCATATTCTCCCCAATGCCATGGCCTCTATCCTTGTCGCGGCCACACTTGGCGTGGCTGGCGCCATACTGACGGAGTCCGCGCTCAGCTTCCTGGGGATAGGCGTGCAGCCTCCCACGCCGAGCTGGGGGAACATTCTCACGGCGGGGAAAAACAACATCGACATCGCCTGGTGGCTTTCCCTCTATCCGGGACTTGCGATCCTTATAACGG
>CAZOHQ010000285.1:0-3392 GCA_964579455.1 uncultured Syntrophaceae bacterium
CATATTTCTTCACTGCCTCTCGATGCTCCTTTGTGCCGTATCCCTTGTTCTTGAGAAAGTTATACTGCGGGTACGAGACATGATACCTGTCCATGAGCTGGTCCCTTGATACCTTGGCTATTATGGAAGCCGCTGCCACGGAAACACTCAGGGAATCTCCCTTGATAATTGTTTCCTGAGGGATGGGGATATCGATAGTATTTATACCATCTATGAGGAGATAGTCCGGTTGGGTGGTGAGATTCAAGACAGCCATCTTCATTGCAGCGAGTGTTGCCTGGAGAATGTTGATCCTGTCTATGGTAGAAGCTTCTATTGCGCCCAATCCAATAGAGACGGCATCATCTCGTATTATCTTGTACAGGGCTTCTCTTTTCAGGGGAGTCAGTTTTTTTGAGTCTCTGATCTCCCCGTTTGTATAATCTGAAGGGAAGATTACCGCTGCCGCGAGAACGGGGCCCGCAAGAGGCCCTCTTCCAGCCTCATCGACGCCTGCAATCGCGTCAAAACCCCGGAATCGGGCACGCAGTTCAAATCCATACATCTCATCTTCTGCCAAGTTCCTTTATCCTTGCCTTCTTGCCTTTGAGATCTCTCAGGTAATACAGTCTTGAACGCCTGACCCTGCCCCGCATTACTATCTCTATCTTGTCAATAATGGGGGAATGAAGGGGAAATGTTCTTTCGACTCCTATACCGGAAGATATTTTTCTTACGGTAAAAGTGGCGCGGTTCTGTCCCGCCCTCTTGCGTATAACTGATCCCTGAAAAATCTGGATCCTTTCCTTCTGACCCTCTATGATCTTTACGTAGACCTTCAAGGTATCACCCGGCTTGAATCCGGGAATATCTGCTCTCATCTGTTCTTTCTCAAGTGTATCGAGAACATTCATAATTCAAAATCCTCCTCTGAAATATCATATTTGCATTTAGTTATTGTCCACACAATCTGTCCAATGTTATTGCTACCGCCGATCGGACCGACAGGTGATTATAATCCGAGTTTCCTCGTATTGGCTCTATAAAAAAATCAGCCTTCTCAATAGCCTCTTCGGCTATTCCCCAACCCGTTCCAAAGACTATTAGAAAAGTATCCTTGCTTTCCGACATCTTTTCTTTCAGCTCTTCACAGGTCAGATGCTTCTTATGCGATGCGGCACTTGTAAACACTATATTGACCCTATCCCCGGTTTCCTTTGATATGGCCAGTATTGTATCATCAAGGGTGCTCTCCAGTCTCACGATGTCGAAAGCCAGTTTTCTGGAAGGGTTATAGGTGACGCCGTATCCCTTCTGCCAGTGGTGCAAAATACGTTCTACAAACGCCTGTTGCTGCTCTATCGGTGTTATGATGTAAAAACCTTTCACACCATACGTCCTGGCGGCCCTTGATATATCGTGTATATCCAGATTGGTCACCGCCGTTGTCACAACATCGCCCCTTTTGTTGTAAACGGGGTAGTGTAAAAGAGCAATATAAAGGTTCTTATACAAATTCAGGATCTCCTGCAAGCTCCTCGAGCATCCTTTTGTCCTCTTGTGTAAGATCAGCCTGCTTCAGCATGTCAGGTCTTCTCTGCAGTGTTCTTTTGAGGGATTCCCTGCGCCTCCATTCGTCTATCTTCTTTTGATGTCCCGAAACCAACACTTCCGGAACCCCCCAGCTTTCATATTCCCTGGGTCTCGTGTAGTGTGGGCCTTCAAGGAGTCCGGTCGAGAAAGAATCATACAGGACCGATTCACTGTTTCCCACAAACCCCGGCACAAGACGCGAAACAGCATCCACAACGACCATCGCGGGCAACTCTCCACCGCTCAGGACATAATCACCTATCGATATCTCTCTGTCAACCAGGTGTTCCCTGATTCTTTCGTCTACTCCCTCGTAGTGACCGCATATCAGGACAATTCTGAGGTATTGAGAGAGTTCTTCCGCGGTTTTCTGTTTGAATGGTTCCCCCTGGGGTGATAGAAGGATGACACACGCCTTATCCCCGGCGGGAACAATGGTCTTCAGGGCGTCTGCGACAGGTTCTATTTTCATGACCATTCCGCCGCCCCCTCCATAAGGGGTGTCGTCGGTGGTTCTATGCCTGTCCCGGGTGTAGTCTCGAATATTGTAGAGATTTACTTCGATCAGGCCCTTGTCTATGGATTTTTTTATAAGGCTGCTACCGAGAGTGGATTGAAACATCTCCGGAAAGACGGACAAAATATCAAAAATAATCATTCTACAGTCCTTCGGGAAGCATTACAACCATAACGCCTTTTTCAATGTCGATCTTTCTTACCACGTCCTCGAAGGCAGGGATGAGGATTTCCCTTTCGCCATCGTTGCAGATATAGACATCATTACTTCCCGTCGGCAGAATAGTGGTTAGCCGTCCCAGTTTCCTGCCCTCTTCCGTGACAACATCAAGACCTATAATATCGTTCCAGTAGTACTCATCGTCCGGAAGATTCTCCGAAGGCACAAAGATGGAGCGCCCTACCAGTTCACTGGCTGACTCCAAAGTTCCTACGCCTTCAAGCTCAAGGGTGAAGGTTCCCCGTTTCATCATGCCGATCTTCTTGACGCCAAAGGAAGATACCTTCTCTATATCCTCACCTACGAAAACATCCGCTTGCGTTTCAAGCACCTCTGCCGATTCACAATATGAAAGAACCTTAAGCCGGCCTTTAAGGCCGCTGGGTTTGACAATTTTTCCTATCTCAATCAGTTTGTTCACTTATTCTATGATTTCGAGAACCGCCCTTTTGTGGATCTTGGATGATGAGGCGCTCAATAGGGTTCTCATCGCCTTTGCGGTTTTCCCCTGTTTTCCTATGACTTTTCCCAGGTCATCTTTCGCGACCCTCAATTCGATTACAGAGGTCTGCTCTCCGACTATTTCAGTGCAATCAACATCGTCAGGATGATCTACTAATGCCTGAGCCATATACTTGACTAAATCTTTCATCGCATCAACCTCCACTGATTCTAAGAATAAGTAAGATATAGATCGTCTATTGCCTTAGCCCTCTACCTCCGCCTTTTCCGTCTTTGGTGCAACAAGCCCCTTCTTTTTAAGCAGACTTAATACTGTCTGGGTCGGTTCGGCTCCTTTTGACAGCCAGTCCGTCACCCGATTTTCCTTGAGGTTTATCTCAGCCGGGTCTTTCATCGGATCGTAATTTCCAACGATTTCAATGAATCTTCCATCACGCGGTGCCTCGTTTTCCGCCACCACAATCCTGTAGAAAGGTTTCTTTTTTGCGCCCATTCGCGTCAATCTTATTTTAACTTCCATCCCCTCGGTCGTTACCTCCTGATGATTATTTTTGGATTAATTTTTGTTATTAACACATCTTTTGTTTTATTTAAAGGGTAAATTGCCCCTCATCATTGATTT
>CAZOHQ010000286.1:0-3389 GCA_964579455.1 uncultured Syntrophaceae bacterium
AAACATAAAAGTTGTACGCAGCTGCGCCATGAAGAATCGAACCAAAAAATCCCGCTGCCAACATTCCGATGAGTGAAGCCAGCAGATAGGCCCCCCAGCGCCGTATATGTCTCTCTTGACGATTCAGGATCGACCAGTTTATCTGAACGGTTCTCAAGATGATGAACCCAAACAGGATCAGGCCCACAAGCCCAAGCCGTACCATGATATCAAAGAAAAAACCGTGAGGGGACGAGGCTGGATCACTTTTTCTCAGTTGGAGAGGAATTTTGGGATTATATTCAGCCCACATATGCTTTTCAAACGTTTCCATTCCGAATCCAACCCCGGTAATCGGATAATCCTTGAAAATTTCCACACACGTATAGTAGATGCCGATTCGAAGATCCTTAGCAAGTTCCTCCGGCTTGAGACGCTTCAGATGAGGGGAGAAGATGTACAGACTTCCCGCAGCCAGAGATAATATCAATATCAATGCGATAATCCCTTTTTTTCGTCCACTGTGTGAGACAAACAGGACTCCGGCAGAGACAATCAGCGCGATCAGTGCGGCTCTCGAGAATGATAAGAGTGTTGCCGTGAATGTTCCCACGAAACATATGGAAAGAAGAATTCTACCGGGCCACCATTTTTCGCGTGTGAAGAAAAACAATGCCAAGAAAGCTGCAAACAGATTAAGAATGGCGCTTGAATTAATCGGAGCACGTTCTGTGGGAATCAGTCGTTCTACGAGAGGGTTTCCCATCAGAATGTAAAAAGTTATCATGCCCTTTATGGCAAAAATGAACGTGGATATAATGACAATCCAGGTCAGTATTTTGAGCCGTTTTTCCGAATTGTACAAATTAATTACCAGAAAATACAGTACGATATATTTTAACAAATGGGCATAAAAATCATGAATACTGTTCGGTGTATCAACGGCCCAGAAGATACTTGCACCGGCCCAGAGGATGTACAGGGTGAGGGGCACTGTCAGGGGAGACTGTAATGAGAAATCAATTTTTTTGTTAATAATAAGGAAGATAACGATCGCTACAGTAAGATAAAAGCATATTTCTTTGGTAGATGTCGTGTGCGGAAAAGGATTTAAGAATATAAACAATCCGATCAATACGAAAACAGCTTGATCGAGCAGGGCGAATGCCCCTCGCTGTGATGCGAGTTCTTTATAGTGTTTGAGTGCAGTAAAGTTCATGGATCGGCTAAAAACACACGTCGTCAAGATTGTTCATCGAATATTCGAATAGATTCATCCATAACTGGGCTGGTTCTTTCCCTCGCATGGAATATTTAATCCGTGCTTTATTGAGAAAATGCAGGGGGAACACCGAGCGTCCGAGCTCAACACTGAAAAGAGTCTGTTCGCAGTATTCATTAATAGTCTTACGTATCAAGCCCGACAACCAGCCATTGCCGAAATATGCCTTTTGAACTCTTTGCCAGCGATCCCTGGGCAGTATCTTTAAATTATGTATATATTTCGACATAAAATAGAACAGATCCAGGAACGGCAAACTGTTTTCCGCAGCCGTTTCCCAGTCGATAATCTTTATTTGGTTGTGTGAGTCAACAAAAATATTTGTGGCCGAATAATCCCCGTGTAAGGGCGTAGTGATGGGGGAATCTCCCATTATGTGGCATACCTTTCCCAACAGTTGTGCAAGAGCGATCCTGTTTTGATTTGAACATCCGTATCCTTCATAAAAAGATAAGAATGGGTCGATGATATCACGTTTGAATTCTGCGGGGGATGAATCATTTCGAATAGATGTATTACACGTTGTAATAAACTCTAAAGAACGGGAAAAATTGCCGGCGATTGTCTGTTTTTGAAAATGCAGGATCGGGCTTTTACTCAAAGAAGCTTGTATCCTATCACCGTGACAGGCCTTTTGTAACATGACATCATGGCCTGCAAGGCTCACCATATGAATCGGCAGCGGCAGGAATGGGGTCAATTCCCGGTATGAAGCCAATGTATTGATAAAGCTGTATTCACGTCTGAGCGATTCATCCGTATCCTTTTCCCGCATACTCTTCACGAAGAGAATGGGCTCAGAGTGTTCTTTGTCGAAAACAAGGAAATTTATCCTTCCTTTGCCCCATGGATTGCCGCCAACCTTGAAAAAAGTCAAGTCACTTCTCACATTGGAAGGCACATCCAATTCTTCCCGGTGTTCGTTTACATACTGCGCAATTTTGTGAATCATCCGCCCACTTTCTGAAATAGCTCAAATCTTGATCGTTTCGTAAAAAGGTACATTCTTGAACATACCACTCTTATTTTTCACCAGTGATGATGAAATTTGATACAAAATGTCTTTCAAGACCGAATTTATATGCCCATCTGAAAAACAGATATTCTAATCTACTGGCCGTATGTTTTATAAAATGCTCCAGATAGTATTTAAAAATGTTCCTGTCTTTTTCTGCAAAAATATATTTTGGATCGCGGTAATCGGGCCACACATAATAAAATTCAATATTCTTGAAACCGGCTTCTTCCAGCATCTTCTTGTAATCATTAAAGGAGTATGTATATATCCGATATTTTTTCCTTCGTAATATACGAGTGATGAGGTTAGCTATAAATCGAGGAAATAAACTGGTCATATACAGTTTGCTGTGATCCCTTTCTTTGTATAAAAAATCAAACCCATACCTGTTTTCAATCGCTATAAATACCTGTCCCTTTTTCTTCAACAGCCCATGTATTGTCTTCAGGGCACTTTTCTGCAGGTCCTTCGGATCAGCGGTTTCTTCCCACTCCCCTATATATTCGAAAACCCCATTCATCAGGATATAATTAAAACAGGGTTCCCTGAATGGCAGATATAACGCGCTGGCATGGATGGGAATGATATTGTCAAGTCCTTCGTTCTTTCTCCGTATATCCAGAAATCTGAGCCTGGGCAATGTGGCATCAAGGGCGTACACTTCCTTACACACCTTTGCCAGGGGAATGGTTAATGAACCCGGTCCGCACCCGATGTCCAGGATAACATCCTTGTCGGTTACTTCCAGGAAAGAGAACCCATCCGCTTTATTATTCTTAAAAGATTTGACGTACGCCCACCGTCCTTTAACCTTTTCAGCTGATAAATAATTCTGAATTTCTTCGTTTGTCTTTCCCGAAATATTCGAAAAGATCTCTTTCCACTTGTCCTGCGAGATATTGCCATAGGAATAACGATCATCAATAAATGAGATGAGGCCATATTTTCGCTCCCACGATGTGGAACATTTCTCGCAATGCATTCCATCTTTTGTAATAGCCAGTTGAGATTTGCAGGTTGGACAATATAATTGCAGCATAAATAAAGGCCCTTTATACACTTTCTTAATTCTTGGAGGGAAACTACAACAAAAAATTAATCAAATCCAGT
>CAZOHQ010000287.1:0-3388 GCA_964579455.1 uncultured Syntrophaceae bacterium
TTTCTCAAAGAAAATCTGTCTCAGCTCCTTTCGGATATCGATCTGGCTGCAAACCGCGTCGCAAAAACCGTTAACAATATGAAGCATTTTACAAGGCAGTCGAGTATCACGGGTAAAACGCCGATCGAAATAAATACGGCGGTAACAAACGCCGTACGTCTCATTGAGGCAACCCTCAAAAAGTCGAGGATCATCCTGGAGCTTAACCTGGCGAAAAAAACTCCGGTGATAGAGGGAACCCTGCAGAGCATCGAACAGATAATCATGAATATCACCATCAATGCAACCCAGGCCATCGACCATGATCACGGCAGAATAACCATATCCACAGGGCTTCAGAAAAAAAACGGTAAGGTGGTGGCGGTCATCTCAATATCGGACAACGGCAAGGGTGTTGACCCCACCATTGAGGACAAGATATTTGATCCCTTTGTGACATCACGGCAGGCCGACGGAGGAACGGGCCTTGGTCTTTCCATTACCTGTAATCTCGTCGAGGCCCATGTAGGAGAGATTACCTTCCTCAGTAAAGAGGGAGAGGGAACTACCTTTATCATTACATTCCCGGCAATAACAAACAAGAAGTCCAAGAATAGATAATATGGAATCCATACCCCCCAATAGCACCCCCGTTCTGGTTGTCGATGATGACATCGGTCTCTTGTTGAGCATAAAAGCCTCGATGGTCAGCTCCGGCATGTCCGAACCCGCACTCATTTCGGATAGCCGGCGCGTCATGGAAATAATCAGAAAAAACAACTTCCAGCTGGTACTCCTGGATCTCATCATGCCTGAACCGGGGGGAATGAAACTCCTGCAGCAGATAAAGGAGGAGTTCCCGTCCCTAGAGTGTATTATTATAACGGCAGTCGATGACACAACTTCGGCGGTTCAAGCAATGCAATTCGGGGCCTATGATTACCTTGTTAAACCCATCAACGGCGAAAAATTGACAATTACCATCAATCGGGCACTCGAACGGTACAACCTCAAAAACAAGCTTGCCCTCTTTGAGAGGAACCAGACATTCTCCGATCTGGGAAACCCGTCTGCTTTTGAAGGCATGATCGCTGAAGATGCGTCGACGGCCATGGTATTTCATCAGGTCGATGTTGTAGCAGCCACTGACTATAACACGGTAATTACCGGCGAATCAGGCACGGGCAAGGAGATGCTTGCCAGGATTATTCACAACTTAAGCACACGATCCAAAGGACCCTTTGTCGCCGTTAACATGGCCTCCTTCAGCAAAACTCTCTTTGAAGATGATTTCTTCGGCCATGCCAAGGGCGCGTTCACCGGTGCCATTTCTGAAAAACAGGGTTTCTTTGAGGCGGCCAGGGGAGGGACTCTCTTTCTGGATGAAGTAACGGAACTCGACGCATCGCTTCAGGGCAAGATGCTGCGTGCCGTTCAGGAGAGAGAGCTTTACCGGCTGGGGAGCACACAGGTACGGGATATCGATGTGAGAATAATCTCCGCCACCAATAGAGATATCAAAGAGGAGATTGATAAGGGTCGATTCAGAGAAGACCTGTTTTATCGCCTGAATATGTTTCATATCAATATACCGGCACTAAGGAAAAGACGTGACGATATCGTGCCCCTGGCACTGCATTTCTTAAAAATCCACGCAGAAAAAAACACCAAA
This sequence comes from uncultured Syntrophaceae bacterium, assembly GCA_964579455.1. GTDB lineage: Bacteria > Desulfobacterota > Syntrophia > Syntrophales > UBA2210 > UBA2210. The sequence goes on from CAZOHQ010000287.1 coordinate 1,652, forward strand.
GCCATCCATTCACTTGATCCTGGTTTCGCGCAATCCCTTGTCGCACATTCATTCCCGGGAAACGTGCGGGAGTTGGAAAACATTATAGCAAAGGCGGTGCTTTTGGAAAGCACACAGGCTCTCACCCGTTCCTCGATACCCGATCTTTTCCCCTTGTCTGATCTCCCTCAAGGGGGAAAAGATGCCGGAATGACCCTCGAAGCAGTGGAGAAAAGCCACATACGCAGAGTCCTTAATGCAACCGGCGGAAACCGAACGCAGGCTGCCAGGATGCTGGGTATAGGACTGAGAACCCTCCAGAGAAAACTAAAGGAATGGGGTAACACAGAAAATACGCCAGAATGACGTGGAACATGTCGTTTTGGCATCCGAGATTAAGTCCACGTAATACATCATATATATCTAAAACACTTTCCTTTTAATGCCATTGTGACCCTCCCCCCCCTTTCTATCTTTTGTGCCATTCATGGTTTCACAAAGACACATATCATTTCAAAACCCCATAAACAGAGAACTTTCATTGCACGGGCACAGAAGCAATCAAAATGGCACGATTCGTGAATCAAAAGAAGTCAAACGTTGGCTGTAAGAAAAGAGAGTTTGAGGGGTCAACGGAATAAATAACGACTGGTTTGTTGTCGGCAGTAGTAAAGGGGGATTGAAAGTTGTCGACAAGTAGCCGGTGGATTGGAAAAGGGTAAAACCTCAAAGCATAAGGCTGTTTTCGTACGGCAGGTTTTTGTTCCCAGTCCCCCCCCTTTTCAAACACCGGTAAGAGGAAAAGAAGTATGAAAGATGACAAGGTCGTGGAGAAGCCGGGAAGTGAAGTCACATACTTCCAACTTGAGAAAGATGCGCTTGATATAATCAATATGAGGTACCAAACGCAATACCGTTCTTTAATAGAGATAGATCTGGCCGAGATCCTGAGCACGCCTCCGAAGTATACATAAAGAGATACTCAATCGCTATCCTCGTGAGAGGAGCGTTCGATCTTGATCCAAGTTTCCATAGCGGTGGGTGGTTGTACAACCCTCCTTTCCACTCACCGCCCCCCCTCTAATAATCTGAAAGGTCTCCTTTTCTCTATCCGTACCTTTCAGTTTACATAGAAAAGGTGGCTGGAATTTATTCCAGCCACCTTTTTTATAAATCAGATTGAGCAGATACAACGGTACTCTTCAGACAAGTTGTATTAAACTTTGTCCTTGTGTGTTTCAATAGCCGTCAATTTCACCAATGCATAGGGTAAAACTTCTATTTGGCGGTCCATATGCAACTCTTGATTGTTGTCTTGTTCATTCTTGTTATCCAGCCAGCTTTGGATAGTCACTCAATGTTTGGCCCCAGCACTCTAAAATAATAGTTGCCCTCTGACAAAAAATGACATAGAAAAATATGTTAAATTAAAAACAGTTGAATTCATAGTGATCAATTAGATATGAGAATCTCCGGATGAATAAAAAACACGTTATTTTCGTTATCGCGGCAGTTCTAGCCCTGATCGGCTGGCAGATTTACAATAAGGGTTTTCTTTCAACAAAACAGCCTGCCCGCCATGTCAGCCTGCCCGTCGCTGTCGATGTTGTACCTGTCAGAAAGACCATGATACGGGATACCGGGAATTTCACCGGCACCCTTTTGCCCGATTCCAAGTTTATCGTTGCTCCAAAGATTGCAGGAAAATTGAAAAAGGTTTTGATCGACATCGGTGACGAAGTAAAACGAGGACAGTTA
>CAZOHQ010000288.1:0-3364 GCA_964579455.1 uncultured Syntrophaceae bacterium
AGCCGCTGCATATCAACGATATCTATGGAAAACCCGGTCATGTAGGCGTCTCGCTGCACATAGTCAAGATTATCGACGGTATAAACGCCGGAAAAAAGCTGTCGTAAAAAGTAGAGCCATCCGGGTTGCTCTTTTTTTCCACCTTCGGGTTTCTTTATAAGGAAGGCTATCTGCTCCGGACCAAGACACTCCCCTTCCCTGAAAGGGCCTGATGGGCTCCGCCTGATATCCTTTATCAGATGCCCGAGCTTGTCTGTTATAATCTTTTGTCCCAGTATCTCATGGGTCAGGCCATACTGACTCAGAAAATGGTCGTCAAAGAAGTGCCCGTACGGCCCATGCCCCACATCATGGAGAAGACCTCCCACCCGAAGGAGCTCTTCAATACAGTTTATGGAAGGTATTTCAGGAAATGTTTCCTTGAGCCCCGGATAGAGATGTTTTCCGAATTCACCGGCCATGTGCATGGTTCCCAGAGAGTGCTGAAATCTGGTATGTTCCGCCGAGGGATACACCCAGCGGGCGCTTTGGAGCTGATATATTCTCCTGAGCCTCTGCAACCATGGTGAATCTATCAGGGCTTTTTCTGTCTTTTCCGGGGGAAGATCAGGGGACGGCACGGTAAACCAGATATACTGGTATATGGGATCGGCGATAAGCGCCTTGCCTCGGTATGTCTTCGCTGTTTCCGTGGTTTCGACTTTCATGGATACATGAATACAAGATTTTTGCTAAAATATCAAGCAATTGAGATCAAAGGACAATAAATGCTTTTGTAAATGTGATGTGATATATGTGCTTGCCTCCACTATCTGCGAACATTCGTCCGGGTCGATGAAAGCAACTGCGAAGCACTTGCCCGGGCAGGGGAGGAGCGGCGTCAGATGCAGGCCGACAGGAAGAAAGACCGTTCGTCTTAAAGAGAATTGTATCAGCGACTATTGTTCGCCAAATACGGTTTTTGGCTGCAAAATAAGAAAGATTTCCCGCTTAGGCCTGTATAGAGGATCGCGTTCGTCTCACCGCATGCCTCCATGGAGCGGAAACCGACAGGCCCTTGTCGAACTCCTTCTTATGTGACGATCAGCAGAGCAACGTAAGGGACGACATTGAAGACCAGAAAGACGATCTTGAAAAGCCCGAGAAACGAATAAAAGAGCACGTTGAAGGTTTCTCGGGGAATAGGAAACCATTTGCTCTGCGTGCGGTATATCAAATCCGGGGCCACGATGCCCATTAAGATCCAGAGCATCAGCAGGGCTCCGTTTAGGATCGTGCACCACATAAAGAATCTTGTCAGTGTCTGAATGTCCATGATGATCCTTTCTTGTCTGTCTGTATCTAACCCCGAACGAAGCGGCTGGTGCCACCCAATCCGATAGCCCTCTCACTCTTGTTTTTGCCTCTTGAAAAAGGGGCTACTCGCATATGTTGAATACTGCCTCATACTCCGAGTGTAGCCACCCAGTCACCAACCCAGTGGGTGATTGCGATTACAACGATGGCTATCAAGAGATGCTCGCCAACTGTCTTCCATGGTTTCTCACCCTGGGTTTTTGCGATACAGTAGCTCAGAATGGTAAGAATGGACAATCCCCACACGAGACTGACAACGATGGCCGTAATGAGAGGTAGAAGAAGGACCGGCACCACGAACGTCAAGGCGAAGATGAATTTTGTCATGAATGTTACGATGGTGGAGGCCCATATTTGTTTGGTTGTGTGAACGTTTTCCGCTTCCTCGGAAACATGAATGCCAAGAGCATCGGAGAAGGCGTCGGCAATGGCGATCGTGAAAATACCTCCGAGAACGATCAGCTTCGATCCTGTGCCGGAGTGCAGGCCCACCATCAGCCCAAGTGTGGTAATGACGGCTGATGGGAGCCCGAACGAAATACCAACGCGTAACGATTCTTTCATTTGTGTATCCTTATCTTAGTACCTAATGTCCGACGAAACAATTGAACAGGGAATCTTATTCTAATGAACAAACAATTTCATGTTTCTTGTTACACTCTTTGAGAATTCCTATCAATTCTTCTTTCGTATATTTACAGAGAAATGTATTCTCTCGCATATAGAAATCAAGCCCAATGGAATACAAATCCTCTTCTTCAGATTCACTGAGAATTGATTTCACCCGTAATATCAGATCAAAATTTTCTAGAGGTTTGTTTTTGCCGGTACAATTCCCCTCTGTTAAATCAACAAACAATGTTTTGAATCCTAAAAAACAATGAATCTGAGGAATATACTCCAATCCATAGGGATCAAGGATTTCTCCAATACCGGTGATGATCTCGTTATTTAACGTGTAAAAGCCAAGGAACTTTGAAATCGGCAGACCAATTTCTTGAGCTAGCAAACCAATTACTGCATGCTTTGTTGAACAGGTACCTATCTGTTCCTTAAAGAGTATGTATGGATCGGTTTTATCCGAATTATAACCGTAAGGAAGATTTTTAACCCATTGGCAGGCTTGATGAAATGTGTTAATCCCATTTTCAATAAATTTTTGACTTATCGGTCCCTCTGATTTTATTTCTTTATTGGGCAAACTTTCTATTGTGTCCATTCTCTCACTTTTAACTATGATCTGAAAAAGTGCTACTGTTCACTGCTATTGTACGGTTCCCCGGTACGTCCCGGCCTCCTGTAATACCCCTACCATGCTCCATATCTGGAAGATAGTTTTGAAAGTATTGATTATTTCGACCCGATCATCTATTCTCGGTTTTTGACAAGCAGAAAAATCTGATGCCTACTTTCACTCATGTTTTGAATAAGAGGAGTGTGTTCATCTTTGAGAGGTTCATTAGTTGACCTCTACTTTCTGCACCCCAATGAATTCATTAGATATCGGGCTTTCAATTTCAAGGCAGAGATCAATAGCCTCCTTAATTTTCTTCATGAGGATATCAAGAGATTTTGCTTGAGTATGGTAGCCACGAAGGGCTGGTACAGATGCGATCAAAAACCATCCTCACCTTTCTGAATTATGACACTAAATTCCTTCATCACCTTATATCCTCCCTATGCCATGACTTTTTTCAAAATAACCCATTATCCTGAAAGTAAAAAATTTATTAAAAGGTAAAACATATGCTGATATTGTAGGATAAATTCCGGATTAGCATGTTCAACAATACCGGGATGAAGAGCGACTATGGAACCCATATATACTTAAATCACTATGGATAATCAGATGGGATATGTCAAGGCAAATTGCGATTCGGGCATCAAGTGGATTAGCAGGTACTATTGTCAGAAAAATCAGGCACAGCTCCCTTTCAGGGTGTATAGAGCACAACCAGACAGCGTGTCGGTTCGTTCGACAGGCTCTTCAGCTTGTGTGGTATTTCGG
>CAZOHQ010000289.1:0-3333 GCA_964579455.1 uncultured Syntrophaceae bacterium
GTTTTCTGCGTCTAACGATTACAGCGCCTATTACCAACACGCAAAGCACGACTCCACCAATAATGACCCACATCAGATAGTTGTTCAGACCGGACCACTCTCTGAATTTTGCATTGATCTCGGCTGTCTCGTCGGTCGTTAATCGCTGCGTGTCGATTAAATACGGCAACCATTGAGGCTCGATCTCTTCCGCCCACATGGTTCCGACAAAGAGAGTATATCGGGTTTTCTTGTTTTGCTGAATCTCTTGATCCACAAATATCAAAACCGCGTTTTTAAACTCAAGTCCGTCCTGAAAGCTATTGAGTTCAAACCCATTATCGGTGAATACGGTATGTAGAGTGGTCCATGGAGAGGAATCAATCTGACTGGCCCAATCGTCAAGTGCTGCCTGTATCCTCTGCATGGAAGCCTCACTTTCGGCGTCTTGCCCGTACATGGCCTTGAATTGAGGTTTAAAGCGTTTCCAGATATCAGATAGGTTCTCGTGTTCCTGTTGAGTAAAAATCAGATCGTCAGGTTTTAAGAAAGTTGATGTTATAAAATCGGCGTTTTCTTTAATAGTAGATAAAATGATATCGAAAACCTTGTTTTTCTCAACCGTGAGTATTATATCCTCTCCCTGGCCATCATCTGTTATCTTTTTATCGAATCGGGCCATCAATTCGCTGACCATGACCACCACGGCCTGGTCACGTGCTTCTATTTTGTCTTTCAATTCCGCAACCAGCTTCTCCTGCTCTGCTATCTTTTCATTGAGTGCCGCAACCATTGTATACAGCTTGTCGATCGTTTTCTTGTCCTTTTCCCGGGTCAATCGCAGTTTATTGATCATAGTCTTCATCTTACGATTATCTTCAGCCAATTTGGATGCCGTAACCGATAATATCTTGTTTTCTTCCATCTTTTGAGTGAGCCGACCGCTGAGTTGAACTTTTTCACCGATCAATGCAACCTGCCGGGTTGCTCGGTCTAACGTAAGCCGCAACTCATTGATGTAATCGCCATAATTTTCAGGATAGAGGGCATCATCTAAAAAATGCCTGAAATCTACATATTCCTCATTCAATCTGCCGATACGTTCGGTAATCATACCTATTTCTGACTGGTCGCTGGTACTATGAATAGCTTTGAGGAGTTCGTTATATTCGGCCTTGAATTGTTCTACACGCCCATAATCAGAGACCTCCGCGAATAAAGGCGAAAGGATGCCCAATGAAACAAAACCCACGACCATCATGATGCGGATGACACATTTCATATGTTTCTCCTCTGGCTCATTGTCATGATTGAATAGCGATACCAATGATTTGGATTCGGTCTATCCTTCCGAATCTATATAACCGAATTATTGTACCATCCCGTTTTCATCCAGCATGAAGACATCCGATTCGTGAATCAACTGGATAAAGGGTATCCTCTGATTAAAGGCCGGTTTGGACATGCCATTGGGATCAATTTCGATCGTATTGACCAATTCCAGTGATTTCTCAAACGGTTTCAATACATAGACATTTCTAAAACCAGGCGCGGTAATAAAATAGAATCCTGCCTGATTTCGGATTAACCGCAGGGTTTCCGGTTGATTAAAGCGGCCGTCACCCTGCTCCCATACAAACAATTCCTTGGCATTGAATGTGGGTGTCTTGGGCGGACCATTAACGGTTCCGCTCTGATCTACGCTGAGTACCGATTCCAGGGTCCAGGAATAATCTACCGGTGCTATTTTTTTAGTCATACCACAGCCAGTGGCAGAAATAACCATTACTAAAAGCAGACATATAAACCCATATCTCATGAGAAGACTCCTCCTTTACTTGAACAGCAACCCGTATTCCGGTCTCGGGATATCAAACCCTTTCCGCTTGTGCGTCCCCCGTCAGTGGCAACGGTCACAGCAATATCTCCGAAAGAGGGTATCCTTTTTGAATCATTTGTTTTTGATTAGATAGTGCTTATACTATGAGCAAGTATAGGAATAACGCTTTTGTAAGTCAATGAAATGTTTACCTCCACATGTGGGGTGCTGATTGCCGAGAAAGGGAGAGATCACGGTGCCCATCCTCTTGAGAAATCGGTTTTCAGCGGAGAATTATCTTCTTGTATATGCAGGTGCCGATGTAGTAGCTATTAGTTATAGGTCTATTTTTAAAAGACAGGGGGATTCTTATCCATGAGCGACATCAAAGGACGGGATATCATACTTGATTCAATAACCGACGGCGTCTTCACGGTAGATCACGAGTGGCGCATCACGTCGTTCAACCGGTCGGCCGAAGACATAACGGGTGTGGCGCGTGAAGAAGCCATAGGTCAACTGTGCAAAGATGTCCTGAAGGCCGACATATGCGAAGGAAACTGTGCCCTCAGGCAGACGCTGGAAACGGGCGAGTCTACAAGGGACAAGGTTGTCAATATCATAAACGCCGCAGGGGAACAGATACCGATCAGCATATCCACCGCGCTGCTGAAAGATGAGGATGGAAAGAACATCGGTGCTGTGGAGACCTTCAGAGATATCAGCCTTGTCGAAAAGCTGCGCAAGAAGATCGAGGAAAAATATACTTTCGAAGATATCATATCAAAAAACCACAGGATGTATGAGCTGTTCGACATCCTTCCGGATGTGGCGGATAGTCTGAGCACCGTCCTGATCGAAGGGGAAAGCGGAACGGGGAAAGAACTGTTCGCGCGGGCGATACATAACCTGAGCCCGAGAAAAAACAGGCCGGCTGTCGTGGTAAACTGCGGCGCCATGCCTGACACGCTGCTGGAATCAGAACTTTTCGGCTACAAAGCCGGGGCGTTTACAGACGCGAGGAGGGACAAACCTGGACGGTTCAAACTCGCCGAGGGGAGCACCATATTCCTGGATGAGATAGGCGACATATCCCCGGTTCTGCAGGCGAAACTGCTACGCGTATTACAGGAAAAGACCTATGAACCCCTCGGAGCGGTAAAGAGCGAGCTGGCGGATGTTCGTATCATAACCGCCACCAACAGGAACCTCTTTGAAATGGTGCAGCAGGGAAAGTTCAGAGAAGACCTCTACTATCGGATCAACGTGATCAAGCTGGAACTTCCGCCTCTGCGTGAGAGAAAAGAGGATATTCCCCTGCTGGTCGACCACTTTATCAAGACCTTCTGCTCTGTTCGGAACAAGGCTATCGACGGAATCACCGACGAGGCCCTTGCCTGTCTGATGTCATACGATTATCCCGGCAACATACGGGAGTTGGAAAATATTATCGAACGCGCCTTTATATTGTGCAAGTCAAAGATGATTATGCCTTCTCATTTTCCCGAACCGGTCTGCGGGTTCGGCGGTCTTGA
>CAZOHQ010000290.1:0-3320 GCA_964579455.1 uncultured Syntrophaceae bacterium
TATGATCTCGGGATTAACGAGCAATCGGGAAACGTCTTTCTCGGAGTATCGGGCAACTTTCCGGACGTCAAAATTGTCAAACGCTTTTCTATACCCTTCCCGCTTTCTCAGAATGGTGGACCAGCTCAGCCCTGCCTGCGCGCCTTCCAGTATGAGAAACTCGAACAGGCTTCTGTCGTCGTGAATTGCTACGCCCCATTCAGTATCGTGATAGGACTGCTCTAACTCGCCCTTGTTGGCCCATTCACAGCGTTTCATAGGTGATATCTTCGCTTGACCTAATGTCTGCGTTCAGCTGCCTCCGGAGGGTCACGAGCGATAACGAAGTGCCGCGGGCGCTCTACCCGCAAGTCAGCTGCAACGATTAATGAGGTGGTTTGACTTCCAATTACAAAACCTGACCATTTGCCCAATCAGCCTTTTTACCAGGACACATGATCGGGAAAAACTGTTTTGCTTATTTCACCAAACAGGCCTCCTGATTTGCTATGGTCATCTAAATCAAGTCTATTTACATTAATGATAATCACAGCGTCTTTAGCTGGAAGATAAAACATTTCCGTTGAAAATCCAAAAATAGTCCCATTATGTCCATAAAACTTGCCAAGCTTTAAAATCCCCTCTCCATATTGGCAGAAAGAAGGAGCTCCTTCCATAGGATCTGTTTCCAGTCTTTTTTGTTGGGTCTTAGCTGACAGCAAGGTTCCCTTGTATAACGCTCTCACATATATTTCCAGGTCTCGCATGTTGCTGATAATGGCACCGGCAGCATTCGTGCAGCTTGTATTCAGTTCTGTTTTATCCGCAAAACTATTTTTAGAGGTTTCCCATGCGTATCCCCGATTATTGCTATTCAAAATATAATTATCAGGTTCCGGATATGAAGTGGATGTCATTTTCAATGGTTGAAACACTTTTTCTTCTACCAATGTTTTGAAACTCTTCCCCGAAACAATCTCCGCAACCTTCGCGAGAATTGCATAGTTGCCGCTACAATAAGATGTTTTCTGTCCTGGTTGAGTGAAATCTTTACTGCGCGATGCCATAATTTCAATGAGTGTATCCAAATCATAGTTTTTCTGAGGATCTTTATACCACTCATCCAGAATTGCAGCATCCGCATAATCTACAATCCCGCTTCTCATCCGCAACAGATTTCTAATCGTAATATTTTTGGCATCAGGAAAGTCCGGAAGATATCGTGATAACAGATCGGAGGTCTTTAATAAGCCCTCGTCAGCAAGCGATAGTATGACAGTTGCCGTAAAGGTCTTTGTGATGCTTGCAATTCTAAAAGCTGTTTCAAACTGCCTGTCTTCTCCTGTTGCAAGATTTGCCTTGCCAAAAGATTTCAGATAATGACCTTCACGGGGCACCCATACGCCAACCACTACACTCGGCAAGCTATCTGACTGCATTCTGGTTTGTATCAGTTGATCAAGTTGCGCTACCAGTTCTTTTGAAAATTGCAGTTCCGGCCCTGCCTCTGCTCTGTTTTCAAAACCAATAACAGCTACCAAAAAAACCAAAAACAAAATAACTGTTGCCGTCTTATAATTTTTCATCCATTGCTCCTTTACATATGTCCAATTTATCGAGCAGCATAAAACTTGTTGTGCATGTTTTATACCCATATTACCTCTTTTTTTACACCTACCAGCGACAGGTTAGATGACATATCGATCCGGGATTACACCGTGTTTGAACATCTCATACAGTTCCTGCACTTCTTCACTGGTATAGATATCCAACAGCCTGATAATTTCACACGCGAACTCTACACTCCCCAGTCCACTAGCTGTTATGAGGTTCTTGTCAGTGATTGCCAACTTGTCTACATAAAAATCGTCATCCCTGTAATCGGGTACCATCGCCTTTAGGTACCCTTTGGAATTGCTTGTGTGCTGAAGGCCATGCATCAATCCTGACCTTGCTACCTCTAATGTTGCTCCGCAGATTGCGGCTATGATAGTGCTCTTTGCGTTGAGCTGGCTAAGGAGTTTGATCACATCTTCATGCGGTCCTTGTTCCCACATATCTCCACCCGGCATAATGATAATAGCCGCATCATCGGGATTTATACCATCAAGCGTGATATCAGGATTGATTTTATAGCCACCCATTGTGGTGATTGCTCTGTCGAAAAAACCGACTGTTATTACCTGATACTTTCCTGATTTATTAATCTCGCACAGCGTAAGGGCAGGTTCCCAATCCGCGAGACCATCAAAAATTAGTAGATATGCTTTTAATCGCACGATAACTTACCTCCTTTACATATAGGTGTCGTCTAGCAATAAATTCACCGGGAGCGTATACGATCCGGCGGGATGACTCGTTGGATCTTTCACCTTTTTGAATGCAACAGCGAGCGCATTCCCCGCAGGTTTTGGCGGGGAGTTTCAATTGAGAAAACTCATTACCTCGCTCCACCACTCAAGTTCGGGATGGCTGGGCCAATCATTGTGACCCGCATTTTCAAAAGTCCACATTCGTTTCGGCTGAGAAAGTGATTTATACAACGTTTCCGTCAACCTGTTTGGTATTACTTCATCCCGTTTGGACATGATAACGGCAACCGGGCCTTCATAGTGAGCCAGGTTTGCCACATTATCGTACGTATCCTGTAGCAGAAGTTTGACAGGGAGCCATGGGAACGTGGCCCGTGCTTCATTGAGCAGTGAATCCCATGGTGTGAGCATCACTACCCCTTGAGGACGAAGTTCTGTATCGGCAGTCAGCGCGGATGCCACACCACAGCCCATTGATTCTCCCCACACATATAATGGGCCGCCAAATTCTTCCCTGGCGAGCAGCGCCGTGCGTCGGGCGTCGGCAACAAAACTCTTTTCGCTCAATTCACCGGATCGGCCGCCATAACCCGGATATTCGACTAATACCACACGGTATCCCCGTGCTTCCAATGCGGCAAAATAATAATCACGGAAGATGGCGGCCCCGGCGTTGCCGTGAAATATGACAATCGTGCCTTTGAAATTCGCCGGACCTTTTTGGCTCACGATCCCCTGATACCCTGCAGTGTTGTCAGGCCACATCCGCAAGCCATTATCCGCGGCGTATCGTTGCACATCAGCAATAGTAATGTGCCCTGGGTGATAGAGCAGATTACGCTGAATGTCACATCCCGAGAGGACTGCTATCCCGACTCCAAGGACTGATACGCACGCTCTTTTCATCCGGACTGGCGTCATCAGCCATCCTCCTTTTGGGGCCGAAGGCCAAGCATGAGGAGATGAGCAACGTGAAGCGAAGAAAGAAAACAGCTTTTTCCAGAACCTCTCAATGCTTTTGCCGGGCCA
>CAZOHQ010000291.1:0-3297 GCA_964579455.1 uncultured Syntrophaceae bacterium
CCGAGCGTTCCGATCTCTTCCATAAGCACACAGGTCGTCACCCAGTCCATGTCCCTGCCGCCCCACTTTTTGGGATAGCGACACCCCAGGAGATTCCTGCGCCCGGCCTCCCGGAGGAACTCTTTCGGAAACTTGATTTCATCCTTGCCCATGTCCAGAATCATCTGTTTGGGAACCCATTTGACAAGGTCACGAGCCTCATCCCGAATCTTGATCTGTTCTTCTGTCAGCAGATAATCAAACATCCTTTTTCCCCTCCCTTTTTTATTATTCGTGTGTGTTAAAAAAGACCTCCACATCTTTTATGTCGTGGGTTATGCCCGCCGGCGGCAGCGATGAGACAATATATCTGCCATACGAGTTCTTTACAAGCCGCGTGTCCAGTATGGCAACCACCCCGTATTCATCACGCCCCCTGATAAGCCTGCCGAACCCCTGCCGCAGGGACAGTGTCGCGTGGGGAAGCGCGAGATCGTGAAACCACCTGCCCCCCAGCCTGTTGCACCGCTCCTGGTACACCGGATCACCCGGCGAACTGAAGGGGAGCCTGACGATGATCACCAGGCTGAGGTCATCCCCCTTTATGTCGATCCCCTGCCAGAAGGTGGCCGTCGCGAACAACACGGAATCGGGTGTATCCTTGAACCACTTGATCAGTTTCGCCGGCGGCATGTCTCCCTGGCTCTTGAAGGGGTATTGCGTCTCCACATTCTCCGCGACAAAATTCAGGTGCCGGTACGAGGTAAACAGCACCAGGGCCCTGCCGCGTGACGCCCCGATTAGTTTTTCAATTACCTTCAGGCTCTCCTCCTCGAAGAGGCCGCCGTCTTTATTGTCCGGCTTCGGCAGATCTTTATCGAGATACAGCAGCGACTGCGTCTGGAAATCAAAGGGGGAACCGATAACCTTTTCCCCAAAGTCTTCGATATTCAGTCTCTGCTTCAGGAAGGAAAAGTTTTCGCCCGAGGTCAGCGTGGCGGATGTCATAATCACACTGCTGTAACCGCGCGTCAGATGTTCAAAGGCATTCCCCGACTCCACGAGGCTGCTTTTCAGCTCCATGCCGCCCTTCACCCCTTGGGCGTAATACACCTTGTCCGTGTTGCCCTGGTCTATAAAATCATCCATGTCCGCCTCGAACGATTGTATATAACCGATGGTTGTTTCTATCCTGTCTCGAAGCTCCTCATCCACCGTGTCCTTTTTGCGTTTCTCGAGCGCCGAGACCGCCTTGTCCAGCGCAAGATCCGCTCTCACCTTCTTCAGCTTTTCCGTCACAGCAACCGGCACGGGACACACGGGCCAGGGCGGCGCGTCGGTCTTCTTGAAAAATGATTCCACCCCTGGAAAAAGATGATCGACGACCACCTTCAATCCCCGGAGCCGGTAGAGAAGCCAAGCCGTCCTCGAATAATTCAGGGTGCTGCCGAGAACGGTCGAAATGACATCCTCGATATCGGGAGCCTCATCTATGATCAACTGTTTGTGGAACGGCAACAGACTGAAATCCGACAGCAGATCATAGATCAGAAGATGATGGTTGATCACGAGGATGTCTTTGGAGTAGAGCTTTCGGTAGTGTTTGTAATAAAAACAGCGGCCGTAGAACGGACAGGTGCGCCCGCCGCAATCCTGAGAATCACCGCAGACCTCTGACCAGAACTTCGGCGTGAAGGAAATATCGCTTTTTTCGCCCGACTCCGTCTCGGACAGCCATTTGCGAAACCGTATATAAAACTTGCCGCTTCCGCCATATTCCCGATCCCTCTTCAGACACACATAGTTGTTCTTCCCCTTGAGTATCCCGAACGAGAACTTCTGCGGCAGCGCCTTTAAAAGAAACACGAGATCCTTCTTTACCAGCTGATCCTGAAGGGCCAGAGAGGACGTGGAGACAATCGTCTTCTCGCGCGAAAGTATCGCGGGGATCAGATAGGCAAAAGACTTCCCGACACCCGTTCCTGCCTCAATCAGCAGGTTGCCCTGTGCCAGGGAATCCAGAATCTCATCCGCCATCTCGCGCTGCTCAGGCCGATCTTCATACCCCTTAAACTTCTTTTTCAGTATGTCGAAACTCGATGATATCGTATCCAGGTTGTCCTCCCGCCTTTCTTATATCACTGCCAGCTGCGCCCGCTGAAAATCCAGCGGGCTTGTTATTCTTTTGATGTCCTGTCCTCTGAGAATATGTGAATTGATCATCGTTGTTGAGAAATCTTGAATTATCCTTGACATTTTCCTTTACATTTCCCATAATCCACCCAACTTTTCTAAACATCCCATCTGTGAACACAAGTTATACCGATAGTGTGGAAGGCGTCAATAAAGAATTTGGTCCGCAATATCGTTGTATAATTGAAGATACTGATAGTTTTCCGTTTCATACATAGTACGTCCCGCCTGCGGCGGGACGTGGCGTGAAAGGAAAATTTTATACTTTGCTCTCCCATCAAGTCGGGGTTCCGCTCAAATCGACATTAAGTAGTTAAAAATCATGGAACACCTTTATCATTATACTAGTATTAATACCCTTGAATTGATTTTGAAAAATCAAACAATTCGTTTTAACCGTCTAGATAAAGTTGATGATTTACGTGAACATAAATCTTTAGAGAAATATAAACTCGATAAATATGTATTTGTAAGTTGTTGGACTGAGGAAACACTCGAAAGTATTCCCCTTTGGACTATGTATAGTGAAGGCATGAAAGGTGTAAGGCTATCATTTCCTAATGAAGTATTCGTTTATAAATCTTTAATAGCTTCTCCTGACTGGGTTGGAATATCTATTGGGAAAGGAACAAAGTCGCCAATTCGATTTGAGGATTTCTTCGGTGACGATTATTTAATACTTCCATTTATAACTAATAGAAATAATTTTTACAAAAAAGTTATATATGTTGATGATTTGGAAAATCATTACACAGATATTGTTAATCAAATTATTGATTCACTCACCGGCAAAGCAAAAGTTAATATACGCTTAGGGGAAATAGCCTATTTTAAAGACAAAGAATGGAGTTTTCAAAATGAGACAAGATTCATTCTTATGATTTTTCCCGCAATAAAATTGCCAAAGGGAGGGCTTATAAACAATACAATCTCCGAACAATATGTAACTAATTTTTTTGAAAGTATAAAAATTGGGAGACCTGCTCCATTTGATCATTATGATATGAAAGTTGAAAAAAGTACCCTTGATAAAATTCAAGTAATGATGGGCCCAAAAACAAGTAAAGAGGATTTTTGTAACGTAGAAAATATTTTAAGAAAATACTCAATCAATACAAAGCCAAC
>CAZOHQ010000292.1:0-3285 GCA_964579455.1 uncultured Syntrophaceae bacterium
CATCATCGAACAGCAGAAGGGATATGACGACTACGTGTACCGAACAGAAGACCTGGCGACCCTGGCAGGCAGCAGGTATTCTAAAAAGAGAAATCTTATCAAACAGTTCGAGCGAAATTATTTCGAAAAAGCGGAAACTGTCAGTTTGAAAAGCATATCACCGGAAGATGTACCCGGGTGCCTGGAATTCCTTGAGAGGTGGTGCGAGGAACGAAACTGCGATGTGGACAGAGACGAAGATCTCGCCTGCGAGTGGCACGCCACCAGAAACGCCTTACATAATATCGATACCCTCGGGTTTAGAAGTATCATGCTCTCCATCGATGGGACGACGCAGGCTTTTGGCATCGCTTCGCAGCTTACGGAAACGATGAGTGCGCTACATTTCCAGAAGGCTTCGCCGCAGTTTAAAGGCCTTTATCAGTTTTTTGACAGGGAATGCGCGCGCAGGCTTTTCCCGAAGCTTTTACACATAAACAAGGAAAGCGATATGGGGGTACCGGGGCTGGCTCAGACAAAACATTCGTACCATCCGGCCATAATGATAAAGTCATACAAACTGAGCCTCAGAGAACAGATATGATATCCATGATCGGAACGAGCGAATCAGGAGTTTTATAGAACACCAGGGGATAGTGCTGGAAAACTCATGCTGTTTATGGCAAGATCGAAGAGGAGGAGACAGACATGCCACTAAACGATTATTTCGAAAAGAGGGTCGGCACAGGTGTTCTTGCCACGGCCGATGCGTCTGGAAAGGTGAACGCCGCGATATACGGCAGACCACATTTTATTGATGAACAGACCATTGCCTTTATCATGGCCGATCGTCTGACCCACGCAAACCTACAGGTGAATGACAATGCCGTCTACCTGTTCCGGGAATCGGGCGACCTGTATGTGGGAAGGCGTCTGTACCTTACCAGAACCGAGGAGACGGATGACCTCAAATTGATCGAGAAGATCAGGTTACGGCCCCACCACGGCGATCACCCGGAAGATCTCCATGATAAAAAATACCTGGTGTACTTCCACATCGACCGTGTTCTCCCGCTGATTGGGGATACGATCAAATAGATAAGGACCGTGCGCAAAACGATAAACCGCCGTGAGAAAATTGCTCTCTATTCCCAGGTACTTGAAAAAAGAATATCACATTTCTATGAATAAGAAAACCTGTCTTACTGCTCGCCGGGCGGCCGATTTCCGCACAACAGTCTACGATTATTACGCCAGGCACGGACGCCGTTCCCCTTGGAGAGAAACCACCGATCCTTACCGAATCCTTGTCTCGGAGGTCATGCTTCAGCAGACGCAGGCACCCCGTGTCCTTTTGAAATACGAAGAGTTTATCCGCCTCTTTCCCGACGTTTCCTCCCTTGCCGCCGCATCACTACATGATGTTCTGGGTGCGTGGCAGGGCTTGGGATACAATCGCCGGGCCCTCTTAGTGAAGCAGTCGGCGGAGCGCATCGTTATTCTCCATGACGGTATTGTTCCCCGTGATGAGGAATCGCTCGTCTTACTGCCGGGGGTTGGCCCAGCCACGGCCCGTGGAGTGTTGGCCTTCGAATTCAACAAACCGGTGATCCTGATAGAGACCAATATCCGTGCCGTTTTTATCCACCACTTTTTCCCTCAGGAGGAACCCGTCGCCGATTCCAATCTTCGTCCGCTGATAGAGAAGACGCTTGACCGAAACGACCCGAGGCGATGGTATAACGCGCTCATGGATTATGGAACCTTTCTGAAAAAGGCCCACGCCAATCCCGCACGGAGAAGCGCCCATCACCAGAGACAATCGCCCTTTGAGGGTTCGGTCCGCCAGGTGCGGGGAGCGATCCTCAGGCTCATCCTCGAAAAGGTCCGACTGTCCGAGCCCGATCTTATCGAAACGGTTCCTTTTGACATGGATCTCGTGGGGGAGATCCTTGAGCAACTCGAGCGGGAGCAGATCATTGTCAGGGGCGATGGGAATGTCTCGATCGCCTAGCGACCGGGGATCTTCAAAGGAGCACAGTTACGCGGTGAGTGAAGGCGTATGAGAGCGGAGGGAGAGAGTTTTTTGAGGATGCTTTTCCTTATGCGTTAATCTCATCCACGGAAAACCCGATCTTCAGCGTTACCTGCCAGTAGGAGATTTTTTCCTCCTTTATGTAGCCACGGGTATCGGTAACCTGAAACCACCGCATTTGATGAATCGTTTTTGAGGCCCGTGAGATGGCGTGTTCAATGGCATCCTGTATCCCTTTTGGGGATGATCCCGTGATCTCAATCTGTTTGTACACTTGGTCTATCATGGCAGGTCCTCCTTTTTGTGTGTTGATCTTTTTTTCACACTGGTGCTCTTATCGATTTACACGGTTCATGTGCACCAATAGTGATCACGAAGATACATTGAAGGCATCAAATGGTCGAATAATCTTTTTAGAGAGAGGGAAGGGGAGCGGGTAATCAGGGTAACAGAGGGTTGCGTTGCCGAGGGTGCCACTGTTCGTCGGGAACATTACATGCATACTCTGCGCAGTTTCAAAGAGGCTCGATGGCAGCGAAACCCCGTATGCCGCCTTCTGAATCTTACATCCACTGGGCGAAATGTTGCTCGTACTGGTATTCCAAGATCTCCTTGTGCTTCAACTCCTCCCCGGCGAGTTTCGAGAAAAGAGACTCCAGATTCGTCCCGCCGTAGTTTTCGAGAAGACCGCTGTAGAGATCATAAGCGGCCTGCTCCATCTTCATGGCGAACTGCATGACATCCTGGGGATCGCTCTCGGGATCGATGGATCCCGCAATCATATAGTCGCTGAAACTCATCTCGCTGATGTTCTGCTTTCCCCCGATGGCAGCGATATCACCGCTCGCAAGGGCATTCTCGATCAGTTCTTTGTGCTGTAACTCCTGAGCGGCAAGCTCCTCAAGGAGTTTTTTCGCGGCCATGTTTTTGACGATGTTCCGAAATGATGTATACAGCATAGAAGATGCGTTTTCCTTGTCTGCAGCAAACGTCAAGGCACTTTCCAATGATTCGAATTTCATCTGCACACCCCTCCTTTTTTAATAAAAATAGCGTGTAATGGTAATAGTATCGTATCAGCCATTATTTATCAACATAATCAGAAACCGCCACGAGTGTATGTAAACCAGGGGATTGCTCTCCGCTTTTTCTGTTCTGCTTCGGTGAGGATTAATGGTACCTGTCCGGCTGTTCTGTCAGGCGGAGAAGGTGATAGTCTCTTTGTCGGTGTTTCTGTGAAGCCTTCCCTCGCTTTCAAGAAATCGCAGGTG
>CAZOHQ010000293.1:0-3274 GCA_964579455.1 uncultured Syntrophaceae bacterium
ACATGGTGGTACTAATGTATTTTCTTTTTTTGCCCCGACTCTCCTTGCTTGTGCCGATTTCCTCAGGGCGCAGCCTGTTTTTGCCAACCGGCCTCAACGAACAACGGTACGTGTTGTGAAGAGATAAATAGACGATCCTCTGCGAATGGAATCGTGTAATAGTTCTCGGGATGAATAAGTAGATTGTCATTTTTGCTCAAGTCTACTACCCATCGACTCGGCGAAGTATTGCGCGACATATACCGGATCTCAAATGGATCAATTCGAAGTGGGTCTGCCGCGTCAAAGATCCCGACCTGATTCTGGCGAGCCTCTTTGACGGCATCTCGAGCCTGTCTAAGCTTGACATCAGTCTGGGCGATATCACTAGCAGTGCCTGGAGCGAACACGGCTCCCAGAATAGAGCTACGTTCACGCCACGGATTGATATTTGGCCAGATGAAGTACGGGGATGCCAATCCTGCCTTGAGCATGCGAATGTTATATGATGGCGGTCGTGGCGACGGGACATTCGAATCGGGTTGATACCGATTGATTTGGCAGAGAAAATGCCCGTATCTATCCATGATTTCAAACGCAAAGTGAAGATAGAAAGCGAAACCCTCCTTTGGCACATCCATTTGATTCAAATCGGTCTGCACGTATTCTTCGAGCAATTTTTCTGATGCGTCACCTAACTTCTTGTGATTCGCCGCCACGCCTGGTCCTGTCCGATCTTGAAGATAGGTTGTCAGTCCGGCCGAATATGGCAACTCACCCGAAGCAAATGGGTCGGAAAGAAAAGTATCCCAACGGGGGTCAGAAAGAGGGGTAAATGAGTTTTCTCCCGGCAAAGGAATCTTTTGTTCGGTAGTATCAATGCCGATAAAACGAATACCGAAGCTTCTCAGTGCCTGTATGGTTATGGTGTCGCCATTATAAATATGCCGCTTCACCGTACCGAGATTTTCGCCCAACATATCGAGTCCAACAATCTGACAATTTCGTAAACTCTCAATTGTCTTTGCCATGCGAATCACCTCTCTCGTTTCTGTCCTCTTGTCATTCACGTCCTTTCAATGACTAACTTCAGCTAACGATAAAGATAAGAGGATTTTATGAAGCGTAGCGACATAAGATTTCTTCTAGATCTTTTGGTTAGCAGAAATAACGTATTATAAATACAAGGTGCTGAAATATGGAAAATGAGGTAAGTGTAAGACTTGAGGAGTCTGTGTATCTTTAGAAGGGTACATCAGACAAAAGGAAATGGAATTGGTGCAAAGAAACAGGCTGATGCAATTGTATGTTGTGGGATAGAAATAAGTTTTTAATTACTTATATCCATGATTCTCTCTCCCATAGGATAACGGTTTCTTCCGTTACCTTCAAACAGTTTTTCGTTTTGGCGTTGTGCAATTCTTACTGTGATAAGATGGCTACAAATCCCTAACTCCATAGTGAAAAAATATCACATCAATAATATTAATACAACAATTAAACAAACGGTGGTGCTAACATTATCAATAAAAAATAAGCTGATAGTTTATCCGTCAATGCCGACCATTCCTGCTTCCGGGTATCGGTCTCCGCTGATCATGTCCGGCGGTATGGCGGATTCAATCCGGGTTATTTCTTCTTCACTCAGGGATATGTTGACGGCCCCGATGTTTTCCATGAGATACGTTTTTCGCCGTGTGCCCGGAATCGGCACAATATCGTCTCCCCGTGAAAGCAGCCAGGCAAGGGCCAGTTGGGCGGGCTTGATACCCTTGTGTTTGGCGATACTCTCCAGTTCTCTGACCAGGTTTCTGTTCCGGTCAAAATTATCCTTCTGGAAACGGGGGTTGTACTTCCGGAAATCACCTTCTTCGAGCTTTTTCATATCGTTAATTGTCCCCGAGAGAAATCCACGTCCCAGCGGACTGTAGGGGACAAAACCGATCCCCAGTTCCCTGACTGTCGGCAGAATCTCCTTTTCCACTCGCCGTGTCCACAGAGAATATTCTGACTGTACCGCCGTAAGGGGATGGACAGCATGGGCCTTACGAATCGTCGCGGGAGACGCTTCAGAGATTCCGAGGTACCGGACCTTTCCCTGACGAACCAGGTCCGCCATGGCGCCGATCGTATCTTCGATGGGAACGGTTATATCAACGCGGTGAATGTAGTAGAGATCAATGACGTCGCGGTTCAGGCGCTTCAGACTGTCTTCTGCCGCCTGCCTGACGTATTCGGGACGTCCGTTGATCGACCGTTCGTATGTTCCTTTTTTACGGCATATGCCGAACTTTGTCGCAATAAACACGTCTCCTGTCCACTGCTTCAAAGCGGCGGCGATGAGCTGCTCGTTATGTCCATGTCCATATGTATCGGCCGTGTCGAGCAGGGTAATCCCGTTTGTAAGAGCTTCCAGGATGATCTGTTTCGAGGTCTCGTCGTCCGATTTTCCGTAGAACTCGCTCATCCCCATACAGCCCAGCCCTATGGCCGATACTTCCGGCCCGCTTGTGCCAAGACGTCTCTTTTTCATCGGTTCTGCCTCCCTGTACTGGTTTATCAATGGCATGTCATTGTTCGCCCGAAATACGCTTCAAGTAAACCGTTCCATTCGCCAATGAAATCATCGTAATCCTTTTTGGTAAACTGTTCGATGAACTGATTGCCACTCTCGGATAATCCGAGATACGTGTACGTCACGGTAACCCTGGTGGAGCTGTTGTCTGTCTGGTCACATCTGACGGTGACGGCACCAATCTTCTCACCCGGCTCAATTTTATAATACTCTACCGTATATTCTTCAGGAAGGTATTTACTCACGATCCAGATGGCCTTACTCGCCGCGTGGTCATGGCTTTTCGTCAGAAACACGTAGCCCTCATGCAGGTCTGTCTTCCCCATGACATTTTCGTACTCCCATCCGGGGACCCACAATGTTTCTCCCTCGGGACTGAACAAGGGGAAGAGGACCCCGGGGGTTTGATGAATGAGGAATTCGGCTGTATAGGAAACTGATTTAAAAGGCATATGATACTCTGTTTCAAACCCTTACTTGGTGACCCTTATGCGTCCCAGATCTTGCGCGTTGTTTCAATTATCGTCGTGTCGGAGGGTCGGCAGTTCCGATTGTATAACGACTTCTACTATCTTTCGACGCAAGTCATTCAGGTTCGGATAAAATCCTGACTCCGATAGTCCCATATTCTGTCTATTTGTCAGGAAAAGAATAACAATCTTTTGCCCGGGCATGATGACCGCGTTACATCCCGTGAATCCCGTGTGGCCGAAGGTTCCC
>CAZOHQ010000294.1:0-3228 GCA_964579455.1 uncultured Syntrophaceae bacterium
CAATTTTTATATGAATATCTCAGCCTTCTGTCAAGCAATAAAGAACAGGTATATGTTGTCTTGTAATATAATCAGTAGGATGGACTCTGCGAAATGAAGCAAAACCACCACCTTTAGACCGTAGCCCTGCGTGGGCTACCGATTTATGTCGTTTTCAGTGACAGATCGGCAAGTTGTTCCGCGCTGACTTCCGACGGTGCGTCGCTCATGAGGCAGGTCGCCTTCAGCGTCTTCGGGAAGGCTATGACGTCCCGTATGGATTCGGCCCCCGCCATGATCATAATCAGGCGGTCGAGACCGAAGGCTATCCCGCCGTGCGGCGGGGTTCCGTACTGCAGCGCGTCCAGGAAAAATCCGAACTTTGTCCGGGTTTCATCCTTCCCCAGGCCGATGGCCTTGAAGATCATCGACTGGACGTCCGATTTATGGATACGGATACTTCCCCCACCTATCTCGGAGCCGTTCAGGACGAGATCGTAGGCACGGGCTCGTACGTTGCCGGGGTCGGTTTCAAGGAGGTGAATATCATCCGCCACCGGTGAGGTGAAGGGGTGGTGGGTCGCCATATAGCGATCTTCCGTTGCGCTGTACTCGAACATCGGAAATTCGGTAATCCAGGTAAAAGCAAGGACATCCGGATCGATCAGACCCAGCCTTTCAGCGAGGTGTACCCTCAGGGCGCCGAGGGAGGCACTGACCACACCCGTAGTGTCGGCGACGAAAAGGATCAAGGCGCCCGGCCGGGCCCCCGTCCTTTCATGGACGCGTTGCATATCTTCCGGGTTGAACAATTTGGCCAGCGAGCCCGTCCATCCGTCTTCACCGACCCGCACCCACGCTACTCCCTTCGCGCCGAATGGGGCGACGAACCCTCCGAGTGCGTCGAGATCCTTGCGCGAGAAGGCCTTTCCGTCCTCTATGGTCAGGGCCTTGATCGTGCCGCCGTTTCGTGCGGTCTCCGAGAAGACACGAAAATCAGATTTCCCGGCTATATCGGTCAGGTCGGCAATCTCGAGGGAAAAACGGGTATCGGGATTGTCTTTCCCGTACCGGTCGATCGCATCCCGGTAAGTGAGGCGGGGAAATGGAATCTGCAGCTCTCTGTCGAGGCACGCCTTGAAAATGTGTGCCATCATCCCCTCGATGACGCCGATGATATCGTCCTCCGATATGAAGGACATCTCCATGTCTATCTGGGTGAATTCGGGCTGGCGGTCGGCCCGCAGGTCCTCGTCGCGGAAGCACTTGACGATCTGGTAGTATCTGTCGAAACCGGACACCATCAGCAACTGCTTGAAGAGCTGGGGTGATTGCGGAAGGGCATAAAAGGTCCCCGGGGTAACCCTGCTCGGAACGAGGTAGTCGCGCGCCCCCTCGGGGGTGCTTTTCGCGAGGAAGGGGGTCTCAATATCAATAAACCCCTCTTTCTGCAGGTACGCCCTGGTTTCAGTGGTAACCTTGCTTCTCAGAATGATGTTTTTCTGGATGCCTTTGCGTCTCAGGTCCAGGTACCGGTATTTGAGGAGAAGGTTTTCCGATACCCCGGTTTCTCCGTCGAGGACGAAAGGGGGCGTGTTCGATTCGTTGAGAATCTCAAGTTCATCGGTAATAACCTCAATCTCGCCTGTCTTCAGTGAAGGATTTACCATTTCAGGGGGACGAAGATGTACGCGGCCCTTTATCGCAACTACGAATTCGCTTCTTATGTCGTGTGCCAGAGCATGCGCCTGTGATTTCTTCTCCGGGTCGAAGACGATCTGTACGATTCCCTCTCTGTCTCTCAGGTCTATAAAGATCAGTCCTCCGAGGTCTCTCCTTCGGTGAACCCACCCCATAAGCACCACATCCTCACCTGCGTGCCCGGCCCTGAGGCTGCCGCAGTAATGAGTCCGTTTATCTTCGGTTATAAATTCTGACAAGGTGTACATCCTTTCTTTGAAAAATGGTTCAAGGTTCAGTGCTATCGGTTACCGGTTTACAGTTACCGGTTCAACTGTGAGTTGCCCTTAACTGTGAACTGTAAACTGTTCTACAATGCTGCCGGAGTTGTTTATGTCTACGGATTTCTGGGTTCCATCACTCATGTTTCTGAGCTGAGCTTTCCCCTCCTCCATTTCCTTTTCGCCTATTATCAGCGTATGAGAGCAGTTGAGTTTATTCGATCGTTTCATCTGGCTTTTGAGGCTCCTGTTTGACAGGTCCATTTCCGTTCTGACACCGGCCAGTCTCAGTGTATTGCACAGAGAAAACGAAAAGTTCTGGGCCGCATCTCCAAGGGCCGCAATGAAGATGTTCGGACGGTCAACGGTTTCAGTATCTCCATCGGGTATCATTGAGATAAGCCGGTCAAACCCTATCGCGAATCCTATCCCCGATATGGCCGGGCCTCCCAGCATCTCTACGAGACCGTCGTATCTGCCGCCGCCGGTAACGGCGTTTTGCGCTCCCCGCGATTGCGTGGTAATCTCAAAGGCGGTCCTGGTATAGTAATCGAGTCCCCTTACCATGCGCTTGTTTATCACATAGGGAACGCCCAGGATTTCAAGGTATTCCTTCACCTTTTCAAAATGCTCCCCGCACTGGCCGCATATATAGTCCAGGACTACCGGGGCTCCGGATATAATCTCCTGGCAGGATTCATTTTTGCAGTCAAATATTCTCAGGGGGTTTGTCAGGAGACGTCTTCGACAATCCTCGCACAGATTCTCTTCTCGGTTCTGCAGGAAATGTATTATTTTTTCACGGAACGCCGGGCGGCATGTATCACACCCCAGAGAATTGATCTCAAGTTTCAGATTGTCAATACCGACTTCACGTATAAGATACATCAGCATGGACATAAGTTCCGCGTCTATACGGGGATCCTCCTGTCCCAGAAATTCGACATTGACCTGGTGAAACTGTCTGAATCGTCCCTTCTGCGGCCGTTCGCGTCTGAACATAGGTCCTATGGTAAAGAGTTTTGCCACGGGGTCCTTTTCGTATATATGATGTTCTATGTACGCGCGGATGACGGAAGCGGTTGCCTCCGGGCGCATTGTAAGATATTCATTTCCACGGTCTAGAAATGTATACATCTCCTTTTCTACTATATCAGTGGCTTCGCCAAATCCCCTTTTGAAAAGTTCGGTTTTCTCCAGGACTGGAATCCTTACCGGTTCGTGGAGCTTTTAGTGAATGACAACCCTGATCCTCTCAGCGTTCTGGGAGGTCACCTTTACACCTGGG
>CAZOHQ010000295.1:0-3217 GCA_964579455.1 uncultured Syntrophaceae bacterium
TGAGGGCCGATGCAGGGGCAGGCATCGTAATCGCCGATGGTGACGATGCGCAGGGAATCACCCGCTTCATCGGGCAGCTTGGAAAGGTTGTACCGCGCTTCGGCCTCTTCGCGGGGGACGAATTCCTCGCCGACGGGCAGGTTTCTGTCGATAACGTCATTGACGCGCCGTGCGATGTCGGCAATCTCCTTTTCCTCCGGGGCTCTTTCCAGGTGATAATCACACTTCGATTTCTTCTTTTCGATGTGGGCGTTGAAGCTTCTGCCGCAGTGAAACAGGCGCACCATCGTCTGGTTCAGGATGTGTTCCGCCGAGTGCATCCGCGGTTCGTAGTCTTTTTTAAGAGTCATGAGGTATCGTTACTATGTCCATCACATTTTTTCAAGTGAAGATAAAAGATTGATTTGGGCAGTGAAGGGAGGTTAAAATCTCCCCTACCCATATAATTAAAATGCAGACCGGCATTTGATACCGGAGTAACTGCGCTGCACGTTACTTCCCATTATAATACCACCGTTTACTCATCCATTCAGTAGATCTTTTGTGGGTATTTGCAATGCAAGGCTTACTTGTATATATAGATTATGTCATGCAATGTAGTGTGATCCTTTATTACATGCACAAAGAAAGGTTATCATGGAAATGATTCGTATAGATGAAGAGAAATGCACTCTTTGCGGCCTGTGTATCTCCGACTGTGTAAGGGGCGTATTGGAAGAAGGGGAAAAGGCGGTACACGTCGCAAACCCCGAATATTGCATCCGCTGCGGGCACTGCAAGGCAATCTGCCCCGAAGACGCTCTGGCACTTCCGATGCTCGATGCGTCGGAGTTTGAACCGGCCCCCGGGAGGGAGAACTATCCGAAAGCGGAGGACCTGCTTTCATTCTTCCGCGCCCGCAGGAGTATACGGCAGTTTGAAAAAAGGACCGTTGAACGGGAGAAACTGGAACGGATCATACAGGCCGGCCGTTTTGCCCCGACAGGTGGAAACCGTCAGGGTCTGCGTTATACCGTGATTCATACGCCTGATAAATTGTCTGAAATCCGGGACATGAATCTCGACCTGCTCTACAGCAAGGCTGAGGAGATAGAGAGGGCTTTTGAGAAAAATAGTCAAACCGGAGAGCCTGTTCCGCAGGCCTATCAAGTGAGGAAGCTCTATGTGAATAACTGGAAGGGAATGAAAGACCTCATGGGAAAAGGGATCGACAGGCTCTTCTACCATGCTCCCACCCTCGTCGCGCTTCACATAGACCCGGCGAAGAGTACATCGGCCATGGTCGATGCGGGGCTGGCAGCCATGCAGATGGCCCTCATGGCGGAGACTCTGGAACTGGGGACCTGTTTTTGCGGATTCTTTGTCTTTGCCGTAAACGAATCATCGGAATTTAAGAAGATCCTTAACATTCCGGAAAAGCATATCGTTCCCGTCGCCTTCGTCGTTGGCTATCCGGCCGTCGAGTACCAGCGGCTCGTTTCCAGGAACCCGGCACGCGTGGATTGGCTGTAAATCGCTATACAAGAATGATACGAAAAAGGGGTATTGCCCCACAAAGGAAGGAGGAAGACTATGATAACCGTTGTCGCATCGATACGAATAAAGCCGGGGAATCGGGACGCGTTTTTAGAGATATTTAAGGCAAATGTCCCGAGTGTTTTACAGGAAGAGGGCTGCATTGAGTATTGTCCTACGGTCGATTTCGACACAGGATGGCCGGTGCAGGGGATGGACGGGAATGTAGTCACGATAATCGAGAAGTGGCAAGACCTGAAAGCGCTCGAAAGCCATCTCAAGACTCCACACATGCGGGCCTATCAAGAGAAAACAAAAGATATGACGGAAGAGCGGATCATAAAGGTACTGCAAAACGCGTAGCCACCTGACTCTCTGACCTGTCCGGTCCGGAAAGGGTGCAATGTAGCACAAAAGTTCCGGTATTTTTTTGACATCGATTTTATGTGGTTGTGATTCCCGGGAGATAAAACAGTATGAAACTATTCGAGAGATCTCCAACAAAAGAAAAGATCCTGTACCAGGGGCGGATGCACTGGATTGTCTATTCTGGCAGCCTCCTGTGGCTCGTCTTTGGTCTAATCATTCTCAGGGGAGGAGAGGCAAACCAGGCGACGGGAGGGATGTTTCTTCTCATTGCAATCAGTACGGGAATATTCACTTTCTGTAAGATAAAGACTTCCTACTACCTTGTGGGGGAAGAATGGATTGCCTTTCAAACCGGCGTCCTGTACCGGCTCACTTTCGAATTGGCCCATTCGAAGATTGTTGACGTTGAGGTCAAGCAGGGTATAATGGGAAAACACTTCGACTTTGGTACCGTTATCATCCTCGGTGCCGATGGAACGAGGGACGTATTTCACAGAATTGCGGCCCCGAATGAACTGAGACGGCAGATTATAGAGAGAATCCCGTCACAATAGTGTTATGGCTCCCAGTCTCGATACGGTAGAGGTTGAATGCTACAGCGGCTGCAAGGTCAATGAACGTCCCGTGGCCTTTATCTATAAGGGAACGCGGTGGGAGGTGGCGGAGATACTTGATCGCTGGTACGAGGGAAGCCGGGACTCGAAAGCGGCGCGGCTCGATTACTTTAAGGTAAAGACCCGGCAGGGAGAAGAATTTATCCTCAGATACAGCAGGTTGTTCGACGGGTGGGGGATTCTGATTCGATAGGATCAAGATGAAATCCGGTTAAGAGAATACGTATGCGACTGCTTCTTGTTGAAGATGACATGAAAATAGCCTCCTTCGTTATCAAGGGTTTCGAAGCGGGGGGATATGCCATCGACCATGCAACAGATGGTGAGGAAGGGCTCCATCTGGCACTTTCCGAACCGTACGATGCCGCCATTATCGACATCATGCTTCCAAAGCTGGACGGCCTTTCTCTCATAGAGAAGGTGCGGGACGCAAAGGTGACCACCCCCGTTTCTGCCCCAACATAATCAGGGCAATCGAGTTGATACCCATCAGCAAAATATCCGATGATTTTTACATTAGCTTAGCAAAAATGCAGTTTACTCCATCGCCATTCAAAAGGATAGACATTGTCAGTATGCATCAATTTGTCATTGACATAGAACTCAACATAGTCCGTCTCCACTTGACGATTGACATGAAAGGTTGTCGGGCCGATAAGCGTTGAGGAATCACCAAAACCAAGTTGACGGTCGAAGAGATATAAATGATTGGGTTGAGG
>CAZOHQ010000296.1:0-3213 GCA_964579455.1 uncultured Syntrophaceae bacterium
TTCCGATTCCCCACGGGTTGGAGTTGTTCTCCATATTCCGGTACGTCAACTGCAGCTCAGGAGAGAAATCGGCCTCCATCAGCACCTTGTACTGTCTCATGCCGGTGATCATCGGAACGTGTTCATTAAATACCGGGCAGGCCTCCATACAGTACATACAGTTCGTGCACGCCCACAATTCGTTGAGATCGATAACCCCACCTACCATAACCTTTTCCGGTTCAGGGATAACAGGCTCTTCTCCCTCTTTGGCGGCCTTCTTCGCTGCCATCACGACAGGCGCCCGCTCAAGCCAGTATTCTTTGATGTCCTGATGCAGTTTCTTCGGTGACAGGGGTTTGCCCGACAGGTACGCTGGACATCCGTCCTGACACCGGCCGCATTTCAGGCACGCATCGGTGTTGAAGATCTGCTTCCAGGTAAAATCTTCAAGCTGTCCCACACCGAAAGACTCTGCATTCTCAAAGTCGGCAATGGGCTCGAGATATCCCGTCGGTTTGAGTGATCTCATATATTGATTGGCAGGGGCGAGGACGATATGTATCAGCTTCGAGAAGGGCAGGTACGCAATAAAACCAAAGGCTATAAATGCGTGTATCCACCACGTCCACCGGTGAAGAATTTCAACTGTATTGTAGCTTACCCCTGTCAATGTCTTTGAAACTGCGTACCCTACGAACGACCACCCGCCCCAGGTGTATCCGTCCACATTGATATTCACATGCAACCGGAACCCTTCGAGCAGAAATCCCGTTATGATAATGCCACCTATGAGGAGGAGGGCAATGGCGTCGTCCGCAACGGCATCCGCCTTCCCCCGGTAGCCGAGTCGGTCCGGTTTCTGGATATATTTTCTCCAGACCGCCAGGACAATACCGACAAGAACGGTCAGACCGAATACCTCCATGATGAATGAAAACCCGAGATAAAACCCCCCGTTAAAGAAGGGCACGAGGAAGGGGAGGTGGAAATGTGTCGCATCGAAGGCCGCGCCGAATATCAGGACAAAGAATCCGAAAAATATGAGGGCATGCATAATACCGGGATATGCTTCTTTGAATGTCCTGACCTGAAGCAGACCATTGAGAAGGAGAGACTTGATCCGCTCCCCTGGTTCATCGGTCCTCTTTTCCGGCAGGCCGATCGCCTTCCACATCTGCCAGCGCAGATAAAAACCATAGGCACATATCACTATGGCAATACCCGCAAATAGAAACAGTATCAATTCGGAGGGAAAAGGAGCATTCCAGAATACCTCTCTCCCTTCATTTCCTACAGTGTATACATTTCCACCGTGTGACATAATGCTTCAGCCTCCGTATATCCGTATAATTGTCCCTCAGGGGTAAGAAGTCTCAAGTGATGCATTGTAAGATAAACCCGAACCCACCCCTGGTTAATTCTCTCAAAAAAAGGGAGGTGGATAATTATCCACCTCCCTTTTGAGTATTACATTATCTTCTTCGCTTCCGTGGTCACTTCAGGAATGACTTTAAAGAGATCGTCCACGATCCCGTAATCGGCCTTGGCAAAGATCGGGGCCTCGGCATCTTTATTAATCGCAACGATATATTTTGAAGAACTCATACCCGCGAGATGCTGAATGGCTCCGGAGATACCACATGCAATGTACAGGTTCGGAGAGACCACCTTACCGGTCTGCCCCACCTGATCCGACTGCGGTCTCCATCCCGCGTCAACTGCGGCCCTTGACGCACCGACTGCCGCGCCGAGAACGTCTGCCAACTCTTCAAGTATCTTGTACTCGTCGGGACCCTTCATGCCGCGTCCGCCGGAAACGATGGTATTCGCTTCCGTTAGATCGACCTTGCCGCTTGTATCCTTTTGTGTTTCAAGCACCTTGGTTTTGAGGTCGCCAGCGGCGATCCCCGCGTCAAACTTCACCACTTCACCTGCCTTGGCATTTTCCACTGCGGCGAATACATTCGGCCGCAAAGACGCCATCTGTGGATAGCTCTCGACAACCACTTCCCCAAACACTTTACCCGCGTACATCGGCCTGATAGCGAGAAGTTTACCATCGACTATCTTTATCTCCGTGCAATCCGAAGCCATCCCGGTAGCCAATTTTCCAACCAAGCTCGCCGAAAGGTCCTTGCCCTGCACTGATGAGCCCAAAAGCAGAATAGACGCATCATTTTCCTTCACAACCTTGACAACCGCCGCACTGTACGCATCGGTTGTATAATCGGCATAGACGGCGTCATCCGCCACATATACCTTGTCCACACCATATTTAGCCAGCTCAGGGACCAGTCCTTCTACTCCGGACCCCACCAGAACCGCGCATACCTCCTCGCCCAGTTCATCCGCAAGTCTTCTTGCCACACTGGCAATCTCAAATGAGACCTTGCGAAGAGCGCCATCTCTCTGTTCAGCAACTATCCATACACCTTTTGCCATTTTTTTATCCTCCTCCATTTCCCGTTAAATTACTTTGGCCTCTTCCCTCAGAAGTTTGACCAGTTCAGCAGCCTTCGCAGCCGGATCATCACCTGCAATGATCTTTCCCGGAGCCCTTTCAGGAGGGGGAGTCATTCTGGCAATCTTTGCCTTTGGCTCGTCGGATATACCGAGGGCCGCCGCGTCCTTGACATCAACCGGTTTTTTCTTCGCCTTCATAATGCCGGGGAGGGATGCATATCGTGGTTCATTCAAACCTTTCTGTGCGGTAACAACGCACGGCATCGCGCTCTCTATGACAAGCTGCGCACCTTCTATGGGTTTGATGACTTTCACCTTGCCATCCGCCACCTCAAGCCCCGTTACGATTGTGACCTGCGGAATTCCAAGAAGCTCAGCCAAGACAGAACCTACCTGAGCAGAGTCATCATCAATCGCCCTCTGTCCGCAGAAAACGATATCCGGATTAATTTCCTTTATGGCGGCTGCCAGAGCGGCGGCTGTGTTATACGCGTCCGCCTCGTCAATAGTAATATGGACACCCTTATCCGCACCCATGGCAAGGGCGGTCCGGATTGTCTCCATGGTCCGTGCAGGACCAAGGGATACAACCGTCACTTCTCCGCCGTTCGCCTCTTTCAGTTTCAGGGCCGCTTCAACGCCATACTCGTCATAAGGGTTCATCACCCATTTGATTCCTCCTTCGTCAATACCGGAGCCGTCTGATTTTACCTTGATCAACGCCTCGGTATCAGGAACCTGTTTTACACATGCAACTATGTTCACAAT
>CAZOHQ010000297.1:0-3210 GCA_964579455.1 uncultured Syntrophaceae bacterium
AGTGGAGATCCAGTATTACTATTCCACTACGAGCGTGTTCGACAAATAAACGTGCAATGTAGTTGATTGAAGGGGGCGGAATCGGAAACGGTTCCGCCCTTTTTTTGCTCTATTATTGGGAAGACCCCATTACCCACCTTGTCCATTTTAAGCCCGCCGATGTGTCGGCGGGCTACTGTGTCACTCTTTTAACTGTTTTTAACCATTGACAAAGGTACCCAAAAGTGCTTTGTATCGACATGTTTTGGAGTAGGGGGACCGCGTGCTTACTTCATGACATGATAACGCTACTCGGGGTCAGGTGCTTTATCACGCCCGATTTCAGCAAACGCAAAATATAAAACCTGCTTCACATAAAATGTCCGGTGACCATGGGTGGTCTTTCTTTGAATCGAAAAAGGTGGGGATAAGACCTGAGGATGCATAGAGACAGGTATGGTGTCCTCTTATTCCTATGCTGCGCGTAATTGAGGAGTCATTATGATTATTTTGCTAAACGGCACTTCGTCGGCGGGAAAAACCACTGTCGCCAAAATCATGCAGGAAAAATACCGGGATGTTCTTTTGCTGTATGGCATAGATGCTATGGTTCAAACAGCCTTTCCGGCTAAATGTGACTATGCGCCGTTCGACGAAAAGGCCATTAGAGCGGCGATCAGCGAAATAGACGGTCAGCCGCATGCGAGACTCATCATCTCGCCATACATGTATCCGGTCTACGATGCCGCAGTGAACTTTTACAAAAGGCTTTCCGGGCAGGGATATAATATAATCGTCGATGAGGTGTTATTCGACCAGAACAGGATTGCCTCATACTTTGAAATATTATCCGATGAAAAAGTCTATTTTATCGGTATCAAGCCGGAAAAGGAGGTCGTCGTCAGGCGCGAACGAGAGCGAGGCGACAGGCTTCCGGGTTTGGCGGCCGGATTGTATGATGAGGTGTATAATCCGCTCTTCACCTATGATATCCTGCTCGATACGGGGAAACTGACTCCAGAAGAATCGGCGGACAGGATCCTGGCATACCTTGAGCAAAATGTTGACCCCTGCGGTTTCAGGGCTTCAGCACAGCAGTGGTCGAAACGACAGACAGCCACCAACCCGGCCCCGCCTGTCTGATTCGGCATATACACATAGTGCGGGACGACGCCGGACGGAACAGGGAAATCCGGATGGAGAAGCGATTCGGCATTGGAAAGAGAAGGTTTGAGCCAGGCGTCGGAGGTGACATGCCGGAGCTCGTGCCTTAACGCGGAGGTTATTTCGTTACGCCGTGAAGGAGTAATGGCGAAAGGTAACGAAGAATGGGCGTGCTTGATAAGATCGAAAAGACAGAAATCAGGAATTTACTGGGAAAGGGGTGGCTTTCCCACGATGGTATGTGGTTTTACCACACCTGTAGTGAATTCGGGATAGAGAAAGCCAATGAATTGAACAAGGCGGCTATAAAATCTCTGGCACCAATTGAAATGAATAGAATGAAACGGATTCTTGGAGTCACCCGGGAAAAGTTCGTAGATTTTGATGAACTGGTACAATTTATGTGTGCGAGTCTGGAATTGACTTTGCCGGATTCAGTCTTAAAGACGTTTCACTTCACCTCATCTCCCGGAAATTTGCGCTGGAAATGGGATGGCATGCAATGCTTCGCGTACAAGGGAATGAAACAGATGGGGGTAATCGATGGATACCGTTGTGGCGTGATGTACAGAATTGAATGCTGGCTTGAAGCCCTGGATATCAGGTATTCGATGAAACCTGCGATCAAAGGGTGTCTCATGCATGAAAAAGGGGTATGTGAAGGGGACATTCAAGTATTTCTCAATTCAGAAATGCCGGAATAAAAGGCGGTACGCAATTTATGTTAAAGATTAAGTGGTTACCATATATGTTTCTCACGTTGATTCTTTTGCTCGGGGGGTGTTTTGTGAATGGTAAAACCGATCTCACTTCAATGAAAAATCCGGCTGAAATTCAGGAAGGGTATATCCCGGTAACGGGTGGCAACGTCTGGTATAAAATGGTCGGAAAAAGTAAAAACGGTATCCCTGTCCTGGTTGTGCATGGAGGGCCAGGCGCGCCACATGATTATCTTGAACCATTAGGAGCGCTTGCTGACGAACGGCCTGTTATTTTTTATGATCAGCTTGGCTGTGGCAATTCAGATAATCCTGAGGACAAGTCTCTCTGGACTGTTGAACACTTTGTCGAGGAACTCCATCAGATCCGAGAGGCCCTCGGATTGAAGAAGGTGCACATAATCGGACAATCGTGGGGAACGGCACTCGCTGTTGATTACATCCTTTCCATGCAGCCGGAGGGAATAGTGAGTCTGGTGCTTTCCGGTCCTTTGCTGAGTACTTCCCGATGGATTGAAGACCAGAACGCCTATATCTCGGAACTTCCGAAAAACATTCAAGAGACTATCCGGAAATGCGAAGATTCGGGAGAGTTCAGTTCTCAAGAATATCAAGATGCAATGATGGAATATTACAAAATGCATGTGTGCCGTCTTGCTCAATGGCCTGACTGCCTGAACAGAACTTTTGAAATAATTAATTTTCCGCTTTATGAATACATGTGGGGTCCGAGCGAATTTACTGTAACCGGAGTGCTTAAGAATTATGAACGTATAGATAGACTGAAAGAGATAGCAGTCCCCGTTCTGTTTACATGCGGTGCCTATGACGAAGCAACCCCCGAAACGACTCAATATTACAAAGACCATCTTCAGGGTTCACAAATGTATATATTCGATGATGCTTCGCATGAACATCATCTTGAAAAACCCCAGGAATATGTGCAAATAATCCGGAACTTCCTTCATAATGCAGAAAAGATATAGAATAAACGGGTGACGGCAAAGACATGACCGCCGCTCCCGCCGACCACAAAACCGTGGTGGATGCGTGGCACGTCGGCCATGCAATCGAGCAGCCAAATGAACAAGAGGATTAAATGAGTCGATTATATCTATAAATTCAAAATTCAAGACCTGACCCCAGAAATCCCCTTCCGGAGCATCAAAAAAAAGGAATTGGAAAATCTCTTATCGGTGAAGGGTTGTCTTTACTGAAAAAGTCGGGTGGCCAGGGGTGCGTTCTTGTGGGTCATCCGGACTACTATACGCGGTTAGGTTTCCAGAATATCCCGGAACTGGTTCACGAGGGTGTTCCTCAGGAAGTGTTCTTTGCCTTGCCGTTTACC
>CAZOHQ010000298.1:0-3189 GCA_964579455.1 uncultured Syntrophaceae bacterium
TCGATGATACAGGTTGCGGACATTACAGGAATCTACGGGATAACCTTTCTGATTGTACTTTTGAACTGTGTTGTTTATGACTGTATCAGCAGTCTGCCTCTCTCCGGCAGCGAAAAGAAAAGCCTCCTGCCGGAGATTATTGTCGGACTGGCCCTGCTGGTGCTTGTCTCCGGTTACGGAGTGCACCGTATAAACAACTTGAAGAACATCACGGAACCTATTGAATCAGTAGACATATTACTTGTTCAAGGAAACATAGACCAGTCCGTTAAGTGGAGCCCCGAGTACCAGGCAGACACGATGCACACATACAGAGATATGTCCACCGATGCTTCAAAGCCCGGTGTATCTTTGATTGTGTGGCCGGAAACGGCCGTGCCATTTTTTTTTCAGAACGATGATGACAGATCCAGGAGCGTGATAGGTACGGCACGGGAAACAAACTCCTGGCTTCTGTTCGGATCTCCCGGTTACAGGAGGGAAGGGGGGGAAACCACCTTTCACAACAGTGCTTACCTGCTGTCTCCCAAAGGGGCCATTTCCGGAAGGTATGATAAGGTACACTTGGTACCATTCGGGGAATATGTCCCTCTGCACGACACACTTTTCTTTATAGACAAGCTGGTTGAAGGTGCCGGTGATTTTACGCCGGGAAGAGAAATCGTACCGCTTTCAATGGGTGACAGAAAGGTAGGTGTCCTTATCTGTTACGAGGGAATATTTCCTGAAATCAGTCGTGAATATCGTATGAAAGGAGCAGGTCTCCTGGTCAATATAACCAATGACGCGTGGTATGGAGACACATCAGCACCCTATCAGCATCTGACTATGGCGGCATTCAGGGCTATCGAAAATCGTATATATATGATACGAGCCGCAAACACAGGGATAAGTGCCATAGTAGACCCAACCGGGAGAATCCTATCAAAAACGGGCTTGTTTGAAAGAACAACTCTGCGTGGGCCTATAAAATTTACGCAGTATAATACGTTTTATTCAAAATATGGCAACGTATTTGCTTGTTCTTGTATCGTGTTTCTGCTAATTGGCTTCTTAATTTCGCTGAGGAGGAAGGATATATGATTGCCGACATTTACGAAAAGATAAAAGATCTGAAGAAGAGAATAGACAATCTCAGAGGTTGTCTTTGACATAGATGCAAATGAAGAAAAGATCGATAAACTGGAGAAACAAATCCTCAAAGAGGACTTCTGGAATGATCCCGAGACTGCCAGGGATATAGTAAGGGAAAAGAGCAGGGCGGAAGATACGGTCCTTGGATGGAGAAAACTGAATGATATTATTCAGGATCTGGAAGTGCTCTTTGAAATGGCGCGTGATGAAGATGATGAAAGCGTGCTCGAAGAAATAGAAAAAGATATTGTCGCCCTTGAATCTTCGGTGAGAAATAGCGAGTTCCGAATGATGCTGGGCAGTGAAGAAGATCCCGGCAACGCCATTATGACGATACATGCCGGAGCCGGCGGCACAGAGGCGCAGGACTGGGCGCAGATGCTCCTGCGCATGTACCTGAGATGGTCTGAGAGAAAAGGATATGAAACGAAAATCGTTGACCTCCAGCCTGGTGATGAGGCTGGTGTTAAAAGCGTGACCATGACGATGGAGGGAGAATACGCCTACGGATATGCCAAAGCGGAGGTTGGAATACACAGACTTGTTCGAATATCCCCCTTTGATGCCGGTGGGAGAAGACACACCTCGTTCGCGTCGGTCTTTGTATATCCGGAAGTATCTGACAACATAGACATTGAAATCAGCGAGAATGACTTGCGGACAGACACTTACAGGGCTAGTGGAGCCGGTGGGCAGCATGTGAACAAGACCGATTCCGCCGTCAGGATTACACATATACCTACTGGAATTGTAGTGCAGTGTCAGAATGAGAGGTCTCAGCACAAGAACAAGGCCATGGCCATGAAAGTGTTAAAGTCAAGGCTCTATGAACTGGAGCTTCGCAATAAAGCCGAAAAGCTGGACGAAGTCAATAAGACAAAAATGAATATAGCCTGGGGAAGTCAGATACGTTCTTATATCCTTCACCCCTATAAGATGATAAAAGATCACAGAACAAATATGGAAGTGGGTAATGTGGATAGGGTATTGGATGGTGATTTAGATGATTTTATTGAAACGTATCTGATACGTTGATTCGTGAGAGAAACTAGGTTTTAACAAATCCGTCCTTACAGATTGTTTGTATTTTACGATAGAGCGATTGAGGTATGGATACAAAACAGGAGGGAACTCATATTCGATGTTGTTTCCTCGGGAGTTTGATTGTATGGTTGTATTAAAAAGGCTTATCATAACAGCCTTTCTTGTCGTATTCCTGTCTTCATGTTACCTGCCGCCCAGATCCACCCTTTCACCTGTTGCTGCTCCGAAGGAAACAGAAGTTCCTGTGGAACACATAGTGACCTCTCCCCCTGTTTCTCAGGAAATTGATACAGTTGAGATTGTTGAGGATGATCTTTCGGAAGAACCTGTCTTATCCGAGACTGAAACACCTCTCGCGGAAGATTCCATAAATGCAGCGGAAAATTCCACAGAAGGAAACGTTCTTGAACAGGAAGTCGAACCGAATGGAAAAGACCACAACCAGAACAACAAACAGGCGATTATGGATGAGGCCATCGATTTTCTAGGCCAGTCCCAGCTTCTATGGGAAAAAGGAGAGCTTGACAAGGCTCTGAAGCTGCTTGACGAGACCTACTCCCTTCTGCTGGATGTAAATGGTGACCCCGAGATTACCTGGCAGAAGGATGACCTGCGCGTCATGATAGCAAAGAAAATCGTGGAGATCTACGCATCAAGAAGCAATGTCGCCGCGGGTTATCAGAGTGAGATACCGCTCGTCATGAATGACGATGTAGATAAAGCAATACGGCGTTTTCAGCGCTCTGAACGTAAATTTTTTATATCCTCATACAAGCGATCCGGCAGGTATCGTCCGATGATACTGAAACAGCTGAAAGAGGCGGGACTGCCTGAAGAACTTTCATGGCTCCCACTTGTTGAAAGTGGCTTCAAGATACGAGCTCTCTCAAAGGCAAGGGCTCTCGGCCTTTGGCAGATAATACCTTCGACCGGTTATATGTATGGGCTCAAGCGTTCCCACTGGATTGATGAACGTATGGATCCGGAGAAATCTACTGAGGCGGCCATAGC
>CAZOHQ010000299.1:0-3184 GCA_964579455.1 uncultured Syntrophaceae bacterium
CCAGGTGCCGGGTCGCCCTTCTCTTTATGAACGGTTCCGCTATCTCTCTCATCTCAATAGCAGTTTGAACCCTTGTTGGAATCCCATTATTTTCAAGGGCATTCTGCAGCGCCAGGCTGTTCATCACGGTAGCAAGCATACCGATGTAGTCGGCGGACACCCTGTCAATCCCCTTGGTGCTCGCCTCCACCCCGCGAAAGATGTTTCCACCACCGATAACAATACCTATCTGAACACCGAGGGCCTGAACACCCCCGATCTCCTCCGCCACAAACTTCAGCACATCCGTATCAATCCCGAACGAACCCTTCCCCAGAAGCGCTTCGCCACTCAGTTTCAGGAGAATCCTTTTGTAAATGGGTTTATCCATTAATGTTCAAGCCTAAAAACAGGTAACCGTTCGAACGTTCAAATCAAGAGAAAAGGTCGGATTCCGGGTTTCCGGTTCCTATATATCCTCACCCAACTGGAAGCGCGCGAATCTCCTCACAACCATATTCTCGCCGGTACTGGCGATCATGTTGTTCACCAGCGTTTGCACCGTGATGTCCGTATCCTTGACGAATTTCTGATTCAGGAGGCATACCTCCTCGTAAAACTTATTGATCTTTCCGTCGATAATCTTGTCAATCACCTTCTCGGGTTTTCCCGAGGCCAGGGCCTGATCGCGATATATCCCCCGCTCGCCCTCCATGACCTCTTCGGGGATATCTTCCGGGCTCAGATACGTGGGATTTGCGGCAGCAATGTGCATGGCAATATCCTTCACCATTGCCCTGAAATTATCGGTCTTGGCAACAAAATCCGTTTCGCAGTTCACTTCCACCATGACCCCAATCTTGCCGCCCATGTGGATATATGACTCCACCATGCCATCCTTTGCTGCCCTCGAAGATCTCTTTGTCGCGGCAGACAGTCCCTTCTTCCTCAAATACTCAACGGCCTTTTCAAAATCACCTTCAGAGGCGGAAAGCGCCTCTTTACAGTCCATCATGCCCGCATTTGTTTTTATCCTCAACTCTTTTACCATCGATGCTGTAATATCCAATGTTACTCTACCTCCTCAGTTTCCTGTATAACTATATCTTCCGTACCGCCCTCAAGAGCATCTTCTTCAATGTTCTCAACGCTTTCCGGGACATCCTGTTCTTCATCCTTCTGCACTGCCTCTTTATCGCTCTCTGCCTGTATACGTTCCTCCAGCCGCTTCTTACCATCGAGAGCGGCATCCGCAATCTTGGAGGAAAACAGTTTGATGGCTCGTATAGCATCGTCATTACCCGGGATGATATAATCTATATCATCGGGATTACAATTGCTGTCGACAATTGCCACAATGGGAACTCCCAGTTTTCCGGCCTCTTTGACGGCGATACCCTCTTTTCTGGGATCAACGATAAACACGATCCCCGGCTGGCCCTTCATGTTCCGTATACCGCCGAGAACTTTCTGAAGTTTTTCTCTGTCCTTTTGAAGACCCAGTATCTCCTTTTTGGGAAAAGCGTTAATGGTCTCGTCTTCAACCATGGAATCAAGCTTGTTCAATCTGTCAATACTCTTTTTTATCGTGACAAAATTTGTGAGCATTCCGCCAAGCCAGCGTTGATTGACATAGGGCATGCCTGCCCTCTCGGCCTCGGTCTTGATGGATTCCTGCGCCTGCCTTTTGGTCCCCACCAGCAGGACTTCCTTACCCGAGGCAACCACATCGACTACGGCATTATAGGCCACATCAAACATCTGCACCGTCTGTTGCAGATCTATGATGTAGATCCCATTCCGTGCCCCGAATATATAGGGCTTCATTTTGGGATTCCACCTGTTCGTCTGATGTCCGAAGTGAACCCCCGATTCCAGCAACATCTTCATTGATACGCGTGCCATACAATCCTCCTGTTTGTTTTTTCCTCCACCCCCGTCACCTTGCCAAGGGACCTGACTTCAGGCAACTCCCTGCCAATCAAAGGGTGAGTGTATTAAGTTGGAGCGGGATACCACATACCGTACAAATAATCAAGGCAAATCAGCTGTGGTAAAGAGCGTTTATCTCCACATACTCGTGTGAAAGATCAGACGCATATACCCTGAATGTCTCTTTTCCCATGCCAAGCCGCACCAAAACCTGTATCATATCCCTCTTCATGACCTTCTCGGCGGCCTCTTTTTCCGAAGTTCCCCTGCCATGTATAAACAGCGGCACATCCTCAATATAGAGCTCCAGAGAATCGGTTGAGAATGGGATCCCCGTTGATCCTGCAGCCGATATGATCCTTCCCCAGTTTGGATCCTCGCCGAAAAATGCCGTTTTTACAAGATTTGAATTTGCTATGGCATACGCTATCTTTCTCGCATCGTCGACTATCTTGGCTTCTTCGACGATAATCTCTATCAGTTTTGTCGCACCCTCTCCGTCTTTCACAATGGATCTCGCAAGAGAATCCATAACGGCAAACAGGGCTCCTTTGAATTCCGGCAGGTCCTCCGATGTCTCACCAATGATGTCGTTACCGGCAACGCCGTTCGCCAACATGATGGCCGTGTCATTCGTGCTCATGCACCCATCAACGGTCATGGCATTAAAACTCCTATCGGCCGACTCTTTAAAGACACGGGTCAGGCAGGCAGGCTCTATATCGGCATCCGTCAGTATAAAAGAGAGCATTGTCGCCATGTTCGGCTCTATCATTCCCGCCCCTTTGGCAATCCCGCAAATGGTAACCTCTGTGCCTCCCACAGAACATCTTTGGTGCTCGATCTTAAGAAACCTGTCGGTAGTAATAATGCCTTCCGCAAAAGAAGAGATGCCATCAGTGCTCAAGCCATTGACGAGAGGTCCTATTGACCGGACAATCTTTTCTATGGGAAGTTTCTCACCGATGATCCCGGTAGAAGCGACCAGGACAAGTTCGTCCTCAATACCGAGCGCTTCCGATACGGCCTTCGACATGGTGCCGGCATCTGTATCACCTTCCGTGCCGGTCGCCGCATTGGCATTCCCGCTATTCACCACAACGGCCTGGGCAATCCCACTTTTGATCCTTTCCATATCGAGCATAACAGGGGCCGCTTTAAAACGGTTGGTGGTGAACACGCCCGCCGCCCTGGCGGGAGCATTTGAAAAGATCAGGGAGAGATCCCTGCCACCTCCGCCCTTTATCCCTGAGGCCACTGAACTGCCGGAAAA
>CAZOHQ010000300.1:0-3157 GCA_964579455.1 uncultured Syntrophaceae bacterium
TTATCAAGAAAAGACATGCTGGAGATACGGGATCTTTCAAGAGAAGAGATCGGAGTGGTACTCGATACGGCGGAATCCTTCAAGGAAATCTCGACCAGAAGGATCAAGAAGGTTCCGACCCTCAGGGGCAAAACGGTCATTACCCTCTTCTTCGAAGCAAGCACCAGAACGAGAATATCCTTTGAAATCGCGGCAAAAAGACTGGGCGCCGACACAATAAATATCTCGGCATCCACAAGCAGCGTGGTTAAGGGGGAAACACTCATCGATACCGCGAGGAACCTGGAATCCATGAACCCGGACATCATAATAATCCGTCACAGCGCCGCCGGTGCGGCACACATCCTCGGCGGTCTTCTGAAACAATCCATCATCAACGCGGGAGACGGGGCGCACGAACATCCCACCCAGGCCCTTCTTGACATGCTCACGATACGAGAGAAAAAAGGCACTATCGAAGGTCTCAAAATTGCCATAGTGGGCGATATAGCACACAGCAGGGTGGCGCGTTCCGATATATACGGCCTTACGAAAATGGGCGCGGATGTAGCGGTGTGCGGGCCGGCAATGATGATACCGAGAGATATAGATCAGATGGGCGTCTCGGTTTATTACCATATGGAAGATGCCATAAAAGACGCGGATGTTGTGATGATGCTCCGCATGCAGCTTGAGAGACAGAAAGGAAACCTGTTTCCCTCTCTTCGCGAATACGCAAAGCATTTTTCTCTGAACCGTGACAACATCAAACTGGCAAAGACCGATGTAATCGTCATGCACCCGGGGCCGATAAACAGGGGGGTCGAAATCTCTCCGGAGATCGCCGACGGCCCCTCTTCTGTTATCCTCGAACAGGTTACAAATGGCGTTGCCGTGAGGATGGCCCTTCTTTATCTTTTGTCAGGAGGAGGAAAATGAAGCTGCTACTCAAAGGCGGAAGGGTTATAGACCCCTCGCAACATATAGATACTGTTACGGATATCCTGATAGAAGATGGAAAGATATCCCTGATACAAAAGGACATCTCTCTTCCTGAGGCTGATTCAGGGGGTGATTTCAGAATATTCGATCTGAAAGATAGAATAGTCACACCCGGCCTTATCGATATGCACACCCATCTGCGCGAGCCCGGTTTTGAATACAAGGAGACCATCCGGACGGGAAGCGAGGCCGCGGTGGCCGGAGGGTTCACCTCCATCGCCTGCATGGCGAATACCGACCCGGTCAACGATAACCGGTCGGTGACGGAATTCATACATAAACAGGCCCACCTCGCCGCAATGGCACAGGTATATCCCATCGCGGCGATCAGCAAAGGACAGGATGGAAAGGTACTGACGGAATTCGGTGATCTTAAAGATGCCGGCGCCGTTGCCTTTTCTGACGATGGAAATCCGGTCACAGACAGCGGGTTGATGAGACACGCCCTCGAATACGCTTATTCCTTCGATATGCCCGTGATCTCTCACTGCGAGGATACGAGCCTGTCTTCGGGCGGCCTGATGAACGAAGGGTTTATATCCACCCAACTGGGTCTTCCGGGAATCCCCAGCATTGCGGAAGATAT
Organism: uncultured Syntrophaceae bacterium; assembly: GCA_964579455.1. Taxonomy (GTDB): domain Bacteria; phylum Desulfobacterota; class Syntrophia; order Syntrophales; family UBA2210; genus UBA2210. The sequence goes on from CAZOHQ010000300.1 coordinate 1,568, forward strand.
CATGGTGATACGAGACATACGACTTGCGGGTTTCACGAGGACCCGCATACATATCGCCCACGTAAGCACGGCCGGTTCCGTTCAGGCCGTCAGGGAAGCCAAATCCGCCGGAATCAACGTAACGGCGGAAACCGCCCCTCACTATTTTACGCTTACAGATGATTCGTTGAGAGAATTCTCCACAAACTTCAAGATGTATCCGCCTCTGAGAGGTTCGGACGATGTCGAGGCAATAAAAGAAGGGCTTCGAGACGGTACGATAGACGCGATAGCCAGCGACCACGCGCCGCATTCATCCATTGAAAAGGATGTCGAATTTGAGTACGCCGCGAACGGCATAATAGGATTGGAAACCTCCCTCCCCCTCTGCCTGAAACTGGTAGATGAAGGCATCCTCACCATAGGCCAGCTGATAGAAAAGATGAGCGTAAATCCAGCGAACATATTGAAAATACCCAAGGGCTCACTGAAGACAGGCTGCGATGCCGACATTACCATTATAGACATGAATAAGAGATGGACTGTTGACGCGGATCAGTTCCGCTCGAAGGGACGCAACTGTCCTTTCAACGGCTGGGAACTCAAAGGGAAAGCATTAATGACGATAGTCGGCGGAGAGGTCAAGTACCCGGACTCCGAGATTTAAGCCGCCTTAATTCATAAACCCCAAACTTGCCATCACAAGCTATCGCACCCATACTGCCAATAATGGGTATTTGCGGGTCTGTATATGTTTATTTAGTCCTTGCCATGATTTCTAAGAGGTGGTAATAAATACTGTTTTAGCCTTCCAACTGGTGAGGGACTTGTCATGAAAAAACAAAGAGAAGAAGAGACAAAATATCTCTGTCAGCTTGAAGAGTTGATACGCCTGAACAGGGAGTTCGACATTATCGACCTGTTCTCAGAACTTCATCCTGCTGACATCGCAGATCTTATCGATAATCTGGAGGAGCAGGAAAAGATCCACCTTTTCTCCCTCCTTGATGTGGAAAAGGCCTCCGATGTTATCACCGAACTCAGTGAGCTTTCGAGGGAACAGATACTCGATGATATATCCGATAAAAAACTCGCCGAGATCATCGATGAGATGGACTCAGATGACGCGGCTGACGTCATCGCCGAATTAGATGAGGATCAGGCAAAGGCTGTCCTTGAAGAAATAGAGCCTGAAGAATCGGACGACCTCAAGGAACTTTTGAAATACGAAGAGGATACGGCCGGCGGTATTATGCAGTCAGAGCTGGTCTCGGTTCACTCGGAATCCACCATCAACAAGGCCCTGAGCGCTGTGGTGCAGGCATCGGATGACATTGAAAACGTATATAATATATTTGTTGTGGACAGCGATGAAAAACTCATCGGCGCTATTCCACTCCAGAAACTGATCACATCCAAGCGAAACAGCCCGGCCATGGAAGCCATCGACAAGACTATACCGAGGGTACATGTCGATGTGGACCAGGAAGAGGTCGCACGAATGTTTGAAAAGTACGACCTTGTCTCTCTCCCCGTTGTGGACAATGAAGAACACTTGTTGGGCAGAATTACGATAGATGACATCGTCGACGTCATGGAGGAGGAAACTTC
>CAZOHQ010000301.1:0-3134 GCA_964579455.1 uncultured Syntrophaceae bacterium
CGCCTTGGCCGGTATAATCAAGAAGATGGCGGCGAGCACGGTTGTATATGCCCCTGTTCGGGATGAGGACAATGTTCTCTTCAAGGTTCTGGAGAAGGGGATGGAGCCGCTCCTGGCCTTTGGTAATACGAAGAACGCCCCGAAGAATTTCTTTTTCCCGCAGAGCGAAGTCATGATGAGATACCTGAGAACGGAGAGGGGTACGGAACTCTCCACTGTGGAAGGAGAAGCGCAGGAAGCGATGCTCTTCGGTGTCCGTCCCTGTGATGCCAGGAGCTTTGTCCTGCTTGACAATGTCTTTAATGACCCGAAATACAAGGATCCATACTATATCGAGCGCAGGGAAAAGACTACTATCGTTTCGCTGGCCTGTGTCCATCCCCCCTACACTACCTGCTTTTGTACGTCAGTGGATGGGCATCCCCTCTCTTCAGAGGGTTCCGATGTATGTCTGATCGATATGGGGGATACCTACCTCGCCGAATTTGTGACCCCCAAGGGCGAAGAACTCCTGAAAAAAATGGGAGATCTCCCGACGGCGAATGAGACATTTGAGGCAAAGAGACAGGAACTATCCGATGCCGCCGAAAAAGAGGTCAACGGGGCGGTGCCGGCGCATGCGATAAAGTCCTGGCTGGATGAGAATTTTGAGAATCCCTTCTGGGATACCGTCCATCAGAGTTGTCTCGCCTGCGGCACATGTACGTATCTCTGCCCCACGTGTCACTGTTTTGATATAACCGATGAGGTCAAAAAAGAGGATGGCAGGAGAATCCGATCATGGGATTCATGCATGTCATGGCTCTTCACGGTGGAGACATCGGGACATAATCCTCGTACTTCCCAGAAAGAGCGCTGGCGTCAGCGGGCCATGCACAAGTTCAAGTACTTCGTGGACAATTATGATGCCGTTGCCTGTGTCGGCTGCGGTCGCTGTGTGATGTATTGCCCGGTGAATATTGATATACGAAAGATCGTGACAGACATTTCTAACCTATAGTTTCTGGAGATACCGATGCAAAATCCATACATACCGATACCCGTTGATGTGGACAAGATAGTTACAGAAGTAACGACAAAGGACATCAAGACATTTCGCTTTACCTTTGTCAACAAGGAAGATGAAGATAATTTCAAGTATCTGCCGGGACAGTTCGCTGAGCTTTCCATATTCGGCAAGGGAGAATCTCCGATCGGGATAGCCTCATCACCGACTCAGCCCGGATATATAGAATTCACGGTGCAAAAAGCGGGCGTTGTCACATCGGAGCTACACGAACTAGCGGAAGGAACGCGGATGGGTGTCAGAGGTCCGCTCGGCAACACCTGGCCGATCGAGTATCTTCAAGGGAAGAATGTAGTGATCGTCGGCGGTGGGTTCGCCTTCACGACCCTGCGATCCCTGATCAACTACATGCTCCATGAGGAAAACAGGTCAAAATTTGGAAAGATCACGGTAGTGTACGGGGCCAGGGAGCCCGGACTTCTGATCTATAAGGACGAGCTTGCGGCGTGGGAGAAGCGGGACGACATCGACATGAACGTCACGGTCGACAAGGGAGACGAGACCTGGACGGGGAGAGAGGGATTTGTCCCCACGGTATGCAAGGAAGTTGCCCCCAGTTCGGAAAACACGGTAGCGGTTATATGCGGCCCCCCCATCATGATCCGCTTCACGCTCCCGGTGTTCTTTGAGCTCGGATTTTCGAAGGAGAATATCTATACTTCCCTTGAGATGAGGATGAAATGCGGCATAGGGAAATGCGGACGCTGCAATGTGGGCAATAAATATGTTTGCAAGGACGGTCCGGTCTTCTCGCTGGCCGAACTGGATACCCTCACAAAAGAATACTGAGATCCCGCTTGACGGATTGTATAAAAAGCGGAGCTTGTCTCCGCTTTTTTTTTTGATGAGACTCAAATGTTCTCAAGCACGTTTCACCGAAATCATGGCGTATAGATTCGCGCATCCATGCGCAGCACGGTATTGACGAGCAGTAGTATCAACAACATTTCGTTATTTTCGACTGTATCCTCCTTTCAAAAATTTAACCTCTTTTTGTCAGCGAATATCTTTTTTGATCACATTGAACTACATGGATACCTCCATCATCGAAATTGATGAGATGTTTGTTCGTGAGGTCCGGTCGTTCGGAATGTCTTCAAGGCCCTCCGATGGGACCCTTTTCTTTATCCGTTGTTCCTGCCGTATCGACAAAGCCAATGCTCTTTCTGTATATTCATCCTCGACTCAGGCATGGATTCTCTTTCCCCGTAACGTATTTTTTCATTATTTATGTCAAAAAAGATATGATTGCTTTGCATAAAAAAAACTGATATTGGCCTTACAACAGTAGAAAATAGCTTACCGGGAAAAGAATTATTGAACTGCGAGGGAGGGGCTGGCCAGCAGGGTATGAAAGAAGAAAAACCCAAGGAGTTAGAGGAATTAGGAAGAACAATCAGATCACTCAGACAAACCAGAAGGCTAACCCTTCTAGATGTTGGAGAGGCTGCGGGCTGTACAAAAGCCTATGTTTCACAAATTGAGCGTGGTGTTGTGAGTCCCTCAATTTCCGTGCTCAAGCGGCTCGCAACGGCATTAGGGATACGACTGGTAGATTTATTTCTTGTCCCGGAAGCAGGCGAAGATAATGTTGTGACGCGAAAGGGCGAAGGCGTCACAATAAAATATCCGAAAGAAGGAGCCTTTCTTTCGTTGCTGGTAAAAAACTTAGAAGGAAGGAACATGGAACCTCTTCTAAAGAGATTAGACCCTAAAACCGGAAGCGATGGGCTCTATGCACATGCCGGAAGTCAAGAATTCGGTCATGTCATCTCCGGTAGTTTTGATCTCATGGTTGACGATAAAATTTACACGTTGAGTATAGGGGACAGTTTTTATTTCGATTCCAGCCGGCTGCACGGGTTTATTAATAACGGCAAAGAGCCGGCAGAGATACTGTGGGTGATCAGTCCACCTACTTACTAAACAGGAAAAGGGGAAAACGGCATCGGTATCAATGTGAGGCATCGTCCTTGAAACAGAAAAATAGGATGGTGACAGAGTCTGAATGTTCGTAAAAAGCTGGAGTCGGTGTAACCCCGTCAAAGTGGCATACGGCATGCCATAT
>CAZOHQ010000302.1:0-3127 GCA_964579455.1 uncultured Syntrophaceae bacterium
CCGCAGTCCGATGCGAGGAAGAAATCGAGCATGTTATACGAGGTATCGCCCCCCAGATCCAGTATTACGTAATCGGCATCAATCTGCTGTATGGCCTTGAGTAGTTTTAGCTTCAGGGAAGAATGTATATTTGCGGAGCCCAGTTGCGAACTGTCGCCCCCCAGTAACTGCAAGCCATACCTGCTTTGTACCAATGCTTCTTGCAGCGTTGGTACCTTTCGATTCAAAAAATCATTGATATTCCAGCGCAGGCTGGTTTCACCCAAATAGAGGTGGAGATTGGCACCTCCAAGGTCAAGATCGATGATGACGGTCTTCCCCACGGATGAGAGCAACAGTGCCAAGTTAGTGGCAAAAATGCTCTTGCCTATCCCCCCTTTTGCACCTCCGACTGCGATCACTTTCTTTCGGTTTCTTTGTTTGTATGTAGACATTGGCAAAGCACCCCTTTGTTTCGTGGGCCGAGCTTTGTATGAAAAGTTGTCGGCAAGACTTTAGACGCGCCTCATAGAACGAGTATCTTTCCTCTCACGATTGATTCTTCCTAACAAACCGGATCGGGCGAGACTCCTGAAAGAGCTGCTCAGAGATTTATTCTCTCAGCAGGTCACGCTGTCTTTTAAAGACATATTTTATAATTGTTTCTCTGTCGTTTTCCGGTATGTCTACGAATCTGGCAGCGATACTGTATCTCCCTTTTGCTTCCGATTGCGTTGCGGACGTTACCGTTCCTAATACATGCACGCATACCTGGGAAGACAGGGGTAAGAAAATCCTGAGGGCAAGAGTGTCGTTGAGGAGAAAAGTCTGATCGGCGAAGAATCGAATACCGGATCCGCTGATATTGATTCTGTCTTCCACCGTTTTATATTTCTTGACCTCCTGATTTTTCAGTATATCCAGAATCCGGTTCACTTGGAGACTTGTCCGGTACTGGAGTTCGTAAAGTAATTTAAGGTTTTCATCTTCGATTTCAAGGACCTGAATAAGTTCTCCAAAGATATCCTTAAAAATCTTCCGGGTATTTTCATGATCTATATGAGAAATCTTGGCATAATCGATTGTCAGTATATCCTCGACTCTCGTATTACTCCTTTTATCTTCCTGCAGGGCCTTTATTTCTATTTCTGGAAAATTCTTTGAGTCCGTAATGCTGTATGGCGGGGTGCTTCCCGACACATAGATCTGCCTGCCGAATGGGAGTGTCATTTCTTTGTCGGTATCAAGAGTGATAACGATACTGGTGTCAGAGCAGCGCTTCACATGACCAGTGGTTCTGATGGCCTTATCGTCGTAAGAAAATTTTACGTCCAGAGTATCTCCTGTCTGTATTCCATGATGCGCATCTCTACCCATATCTAACCGAATTCCCTTTTTGATGACTTTAAATATGCAGTTTTTATGCCAGATATTGTTCCACTGTCGTGTGTGTGATACATCTGAAAGACGAGCTCTCTATGATACGCCTCCGCCTGTCTTGCTATTCAGCTATTGACTATTGGGCTTTTTTTGAGTACATGAATCACCGGTTTTTATATGCTTGGCAGAAAAGCTTCGGCATGTAATTTTAGATTTCATGAGAAATGATGGCGGTTCGTAAAGCCCCTGGCGGCTTGTGGCCGCTACACGATTTTTTCCGTTTTCATCGTGGCACGGTTTGCGATCTACCGGCTCATTTTTCAGTATATTCGCCTCTTGAATCTAACCTTGAGACGATACCATCAATTAATTCTCTACGAGACTGTCAGCCATGACAAAAGGGAAAATATTAATCGCCGAGGATAATGATCTCAGCAGAGACAATCTGTCTGAGTTGTTGTCCATGGAAGGGTATGAGGTCACGGCCGTCAAGGATGGCCAAGAGGCCATGGATGCCTTTACAGGCGACCGATATGATATGGTCATTACTGATCTGAAGATGCCGCGCGCTTCAGGGTTAGATCTGCTCAAATTTTTAAAGGATATCGATCCCAGGAACGTTGTTATTGTGATTACAGGGCATAGTACGGTGAAGAGCGCCGTCGAGGCCATGAAGCTGGGGGCCTTTGATTATATCGTGAAGCCTTTGAGGGAGGACCTCGTCAAGCTTATTGTTGAAAGGGCCTTGTCGTATGCCAGGCTCAGAGAAGAAAATGCGGCGTTGCATGATCACCTGAAGGAAAAATATGATTTTGGCAGAATGATAGGCTTCAGTGATAGTATGGAAAAGGTCTTCGAGATGATTAAGAAGGTTGCTGCCTCCGACAGTACCGTTGTCATCTATGGTGAGAGTGGTACCGGAAAGGAACTGGTTGCGAGGGCCATGCATTTCAACAGTGACCGAAGGGCTTTCCCCCTCATTACCGTCAACTGCGGGGCAATACCGGAAGAGTTGCTCGAAAGTGAGCTGTTCGGCCACGAGAAGGGTGCCTTTACGGGGGCCATACGCGGGAGAAAAGGACGGTTTGAACTGGCCCAGGGGGGGACGATTTTTCTTGACGAGATAGGAGATATGAGCCCCGCTCTCCAGGTGAAGGTCCTGCGGGTAATACAGGAAAAAAAGTTTGAGCGGATAGGAGGCGTAAACACCATAGATGCGGATGTGAGAATTCTTACCGCCACACACCAAGATCTTGAAAAGGCTGTTGCGGAAAAGAGATTCAGAGAGGATCTTTTCTATCGTATCAACGTGATACCGATTACTCTCCCCCCCCTGAGGGAGAGGACAGTGGATATACCGGTCCTGGCCAATCATTTCGTAACTATGCTCAATAGATCGAAGAAGAAAAACGTACAAGGAATAACCCCGGAGGCCATGGATTGTCTGATGCGCTATCGGTGGCCGGGGAATGTCAGAGAACTGCAGAACCTCATGGAAAGGCTTGTCGTTGTGAAAGCAAGTGAATTCATACAGGTAGAAGACCTGCCCGAGAAGATACGCCTGGATAAAGGAGCAGTCGATGCAGCCGCAGATGAGATTGCAATGCCGGCCGAAGGATTATGCCTGAATGATGTGCTTGCCGGATTTGAAAAGGATCTGCTCAAAAAAGCCCTGAAAAAATCCAATGGAGTGAAGAGTCACGCCGCAAAACTGCTTGCTCTCAACAGGACAACCTTTGTTGAGAAATTAAAGAGATATAATATCATG
>CAZOHQ010000303.1:0-3123 GCA_964579455.1 uncultured Syntrophaceae bacterium
TGATCAGATCGATTGATGGTGGCCATGTCGATGTCATCTTCCACTTGATCACTTTCTCTTTGGCGATCGCGGGTGATGTTGCTAACGCCAGACTAAAGGCCAGAGTCACAACCAATACCATTAAAAAAATCTTCCTCGTCATTTGAACTACCTCCTTGTGTATTTAGTGTGCATCATCTTAAAACTGCCTGACACTCTTTGTTGATGACACTCTTCGCTAAGTTAACGCAAATTCCAGACCAGAAAACGCTTTTGGGGTGGAATAAATGAAAATAAATTAAAAGTCTCCGATAATTCCACGACCATACACCACTTCCACAACAGAAAAGAAAACGCTTGACACAAAAACAAGGTTAGAAGTAAGTACTAAGAAGTAGACATGTAGCAATTTTTCTACAAACCGGCAGATGATATGCAAAAGAAACAGGAAGCAGATGACTCCAAAAAACAGCAATAGCAAATCCAAAGACTTTACAGAACAACTTGACGTGCACCGCAGGATCTTCAACAGCATACACGATGGTGCTATTGTAACAGACTGTAAAGGTTATATCACTTACTTTAATGAGCCCTACGGTAAGTTTTTGAAGATCAATCCCGAAGATCAAATCGGAAAACACTGTACCGAAGTTGTTGAAAATACACGCATGCACATTGTGGCAAAGACGGGCGAAGCCGAGATCAATCATTCTCATCGGATAATGGGGCAAAATATGGTTGTTCAGCGTACTCCTATTAAGAAGGATGGCAAGGTAATCGCAGTGTATGGCCAGGTAATGTTTAAGGATGTTAAAGATGTGGCAAAACTCGCAACGAGACTTTCTCTGTTAGAATCAAAGGTCAAGGAATATGAAAAGGAGCTTTTCACCCTTCGCTCGTCCCGGTATACCTTTGACAGCATTATAGGGGTAAGCAGCGACATCATATCCCTGAAGCAAGAGGCCCTGAAGGCGGCCACCAATTCATTCCCCGTATTGATAACAGGTGAAAGCGGAACAGGAAAAGAACTCTTTGCCCAGGCTATCCACCATGCCAGCCCCCGCAGAGCCTATCCGCTCGTGCACATCAACTGTTCCGCGATTCCCACCGATTTGATTGAATCGGAACTGTTCGGATATTGCAAGGGCGCGTTTACCGGAGCAAGCCGTAGCGGTAAGCCCGGCAAATTTGAATTGGCCAATCATGGCACCATATTGCTTGATGAGATAGGCGATATGCCACTCGAAATGCAGCCGAAATTGTTGCGGATTCTTGAAGAAAAAGAGTTCTCGCGGGTTGGCGGAACTTCCGTGATCCGGTCTGATTTTCGTCTCATTACAGCCACAAATCAGAATCTCCAGGAAATGGTCCCGGAAAAAAGGTTCCGGATGGATCTCTTTTACAGATTAAACGTTATCCCGCTCCATATTCCTCCCCTTCGTGAGAGGAGGGATGATATTATACCACTGGCAACACACCTGCTGAATAAGCTTACTAATGAAGCAAACCTCCCTGAAGTACGGATTGATCCTGATGTTGAAAATATCCTGAGGAATTGCGAATGGCCTGGGAATGTCAGAGAACTTCAGAATGTGATGGAGCGAATGATTTCTTCGATGGAGGGAAATGTCATTAATATCAGAGACGTGCCTTTCTATCTGCGTCGTAAACCGTATGACAATAAAGATGATCAGGAAATCTTCATTGATAAAAGCTCGCCCTACCTGAAGAGTGTACATGAGGAGGCCGAAAGAAAGGCGATTCTCCATGCGCTCGATACTACCTCAAACAATAAAAAAAAGGCTGCAGATATTCTTGGTATCCATCGAACCCTCCTATATAAGAAGATGACAAAGTATAAGATACCGCTAAGTTATAAAGAGAAATCTCCCTCCCTGTAGCCATATTGATACATCCCAAATCCCACTGCTACACCTTGAAGTAATATCTCGCTTGTATTTTTTTCAAATATGAAAAGGTACATAGCCGTTTACAGGCGGCTTCTGCTTCCCTCCAGCAAGTAAATGCTTACGTGGCACGCTTTTTGAATTGTCTTCATTGCTGTATGTTATAGAGTCTCACACTTAATATCTTAAAGGAGCTAACATGAACGGTAAAACAATAGAAGACCTTACAATGGGTGATTATGCGGAATTCACCAAAACAGTATCTGAAACGGACATTTATCTCTATGCGGGAGTGACCGGTGATTTCAACCCGGCCCACATAAATGAGGAGCGTGCCAAAAAGACTTTCTTCAAAGCACGCATTGCCCACGGCATGCTTTCTGCCGGATTTATTTCAACGGTAATCGGCATGAAGCTGCCGGGACCGGGAACAATATATCTTGATCAGACCCTCAAGTTTCTGGCTCCGGTCCGGATAGGTGACACCATAACTGCTCGGGTTGAAGTTATTGAAATTATATCTGAAAAGAATAAGGTGCGTCTCAAAACCACCTGCATGAATCAAGATGAGATTATCGTGTTGAAAGGAGAGGCTATTGTAAGCCCCTCTAAACCGAAGTGACAGGCGGATACGTTTGTATCCCGAATTGAAATCACACTATTTGCAACAGGAGTTTAATTATGACATCTGATCAGAAATCATCCGCAAAGCCGGATGTCCACCCCGTTATCCTTAAAACCATGGAGGCCGGGAGCAAGGTGGTACCCTTGGAAGAGGCGATCCAGCTCATACAAGACGGCGACACCATCGCGACAGGAGGATTCGTCGGGATAGCCGTTGTTGAGGAAATCTTAATCGGGATTGAAGAGTATTTCTTGCGCAATCAAAAGCCCAGAGATCTCTCTCTTATCTATGCCGCCGGGCAGGGGGATGGCGGAGAGAAAGGACTGAACCGCTTTGCCCATGAAGGTTTGCTGAAAAGGGTTATCGGAGGGCACTGGGGCCTCGCACCAAAGCTGGGGAAACTGGCAATGGAGAACAAAATTATCGCCTATAATCTTCCCCAGGGAGTCATATCCCATATGTTCAGGGATATTGCCGCTCACCGGCCCAGGACTATTACAAGGATAGGGCTCGGAACCTATGTCGATCCAAGAAATGACGGCGGAAAAGTAAACGCTATCACAAAGGAAGAGATCGTCGAGCTTGTCACCTTTGACGGGCAGGAATATCTCG
>CAZOHQ010000304.1:0-3118 GCA_964579455.1 uncultured Syntrophaceae bacterium
GTATATCCGAATAACCCCATTTGGCATTTGTTCAAACGCGCTTCCATCAGATCCACAGCCACCCCCACCTCGGAAGGTTTCGTTTTCAAGTCGCCTGCGATCTTGTGCATGGCGGCGCAGGAAATATGGCCATCTTTGATTTTATCTCTCACAGCTTCCGTAATCTCGGCGGCCGGCTCGGTTCCCGCGGCGTGTTTGGCGGCATAATGTCCCGCATCTTCGTGTGTCATATCATCACCCAATTTCTAACAGTTATGAATGTGTAAATAGCTCCTCTACGCCGACCTGACTGAATCATCAGTACTTCATATAGTGAAAGGGTTCTATGGCTAAGAGAGCCTGGGCGTCTAATGTTTCAAGGCCTGCATCTTCGAGTACCTTCTGGGTCTTCTCCAACTGATCCACATCTACCACGAAAACCGCCTTCTCATGGCTTTCCAGGACAAAACCATAGGCGTTCTCAATATTGATGTCCGCATCAAGAAGAAGTTGAACCAGTTTGTCGAGCCCACCCGGCCTGTCCTCAATTACGACCGCGACAACCTCTTTCATGCTTACAGTCAGACCTCCATCCTCCAGGATGGAGCGCGCGCCCTCCGGATCATCCACAATCAGATTAATCACGCCAAAGACATCGGAGGTGGATATTGTAATGGCACGTATGTTGATCTTGCCTTTTTTCAGAATGCCGGTAACCTTCGCCAGCCTGCCCGGTTTGTTTTCCGCAAATACAGAAATTTGATAGGCCACCATTCTTTTTTACTCCTCTCTGTTGTCAATAACCCGTACCGCCTTCCCCTCGCTCTTGGGGAGACTGCCGGGCTCAACAAGTTCCACTTTCGGGGTTATCAGAATGTCACTCTTCAACTCTTCAACAATCCTGCGTCTCAGATCTTCAAGCTGCTTCAGGTCTCCGGAGAAAAACTCCTTTTCTACTTCAACCCTGACTATCATGTGATCATTGAAACCCTTTCTCTCCAGAATAATCAGGAAATTTGTCCCAACACCTGGTATATCCATCAGTTTTTTCTCTATTTGAATCGGGAAGATATTGACTCCCTTCAGGATCAGCATATCATCGGTTCTTCCCTTTATCCGCTCTATACGGGCGTGTGTCCTGCCACATTCGCACGGCCCAGGAATAATCCGCGTGAGGTCTTTTGTCCGATACCGCAGTATGGGCATTCCATCTCTCAAGAGGGTCGTCAGCACAAGCTCTCCCTCCTCGCCGTCCGGAACGGGTTCAAGCGTGTCCGGATTAATGATCTCCACAATGAAATTATCTTCCCAGATATGCATCCCATTCTGGCACTGGCATTCAAAGGCCACACCCGGACCATCCATCTCAGACAGACCATACGAATTGTATGCCTTGACGCCATAAAACGCTTCTATCTTTTCCCGTGTCTTCACCGAATGGGGCTCCGCTCCCAGGAAGGCGATCTTGAGTTGCGTGTCCCTCTTCGGATCAACTCCCTCGTCTTGGAAAACTGAGGTCAGATGCAGGGCGTAACTCGGAATAATGTGCATAACCGTTGTCTGGAAATCCTGCATGAGCTGTATTTGTCGTTTGCTGTTACCCGCGCCTATGGGGATAACCAGCGCCCCCAACTTCTCCGCGCCGTAATGAAATCCCAGTCCACCGGTAAAGAGGGCATAGGTCATCATATTCTGGAACACGTCACTCCTGCGCATGCCTGTCATATACATGGAACGGGCCACGATATTCGTCCATTCCTTTATGTCGTCAATTGTATGAAAGATAACGGTTGCCCTGCCGGTGGTCCCGGAAGATGAATGCATTCTCACCAGCTCATCTTTGGAAACAGCTACAAACCCATAGGGCCAGTGTTCTCTGAGATCATCCTTTGTCGTAAGAGGGATCTTTCTTATATCTTCCAGAGACTTGATTCCGTTCGAATCCAGACCTGTTTTTTTGAACAATTCCCCATAAAAAACGGAGGCAGATGCCTTCTCCACGCTTTTCTTCAGTCTCGCAAGCTGCAGTTCTTCCAGCCTGTCTCTCTGCATTGTTTCAGTCTCTTGTTCCCAGTACATCCAGTCAACCTCCACCTTAGAATCCGCATTATATATACCCCGGGAAATCAGATATCAAGACAAATTCACCTTTAGACACGTCATATTGAGACGCCCTCCAGGCGATCATTGAACTGCCGGCAGTAATTTCTCCAACAGAACATCAACTGACCGGCACTGCCTGCAGATTATGGTCCCATCTTTGTCAACCAGAATGAGGGATGGGACACCCCTCACATTATAAGCCTTCGCCGCCGTTGCCTTATCATCAAGTAATACTCCGTATTTGATGCCATACTTGGCCGCAAAAGCACGCACCTTCTTAAGGGGTTCCTGGATATCTATATTGAACATCACAAGTCCACGGTCACCATACGTACCAAGCAACTTGTTCAGATAGGGCGGCATCTTCTTGCAATGCGGACACCACGTCGTACTGAATGCAAGGAGAACAACCTTTCCTCGATTATCGGTAAGTCTGATCTCTTTTCCATCCATATCCTTCAAGACAAAGTCGGGCGCCAGCTCTCTAATGCGCGGTCCCAACAGATTCTCCCCCTGCGAAGAAAAAGCCGGAGAAGAGGTCAATATCATAATAGATGCAAAACCCATCACCATCAAAAGAAACAGAATCCCATATCCGCGCCTACCCCTTAAAGCCATAACATTCCTCCCGCTTTGAGCAAAAAATATTCTCCCATACCTATCAGTATCCAGCCAAATATTTTATTAATCCTCGTCATCCACAACCCTGACTTGGGGATATTTGTAAGAAGACTGGAAAAAGTACCCACAATAACAAGCAACGTTCCCATACCTATCGCAAAGACAAACATGAGGCTCATACCAAAAACCGCGTTCTGCTTAGTAGCGATGAGACTCAAAAGGACGGCGAGTATCGGTGTGGTGCAGGGACCTATAATCAGTCCCGATACAGCTCCCACAAGGAAACTCCCGACAATCCCTCCCCCCTTCTCCTTCGGTCGGAATCCGGACAACCCATCTTATTAAGTCCGGTACGCCAACCATGGGAGGTTTGTTGATTCTGGTTGCCATGGTTTTTTCAACGCTTCTTTGGGCC
>CAZOHQ010000305.1:0-3109 GCA_964579455.1 uncultured Syntrophaceae bacterium
ATACCTTACCAGCTTCACTTTCCATTCTTTCTTAAGTAGTCCACACATGCCATTTTCGATATCATAATCTACCAGGTAGAATATCTCGTCATCCCCCAACCGCAGGGCGGAAAGGGATATGTCGCCTCTTTCTTTCGCGGTATGCCCGGAAAAGAGAAACGTAAAATCGTCATGCAAACAGGGAATATTCATGGCACGCATAATATTCTCAATGATCTCTCTTCTATCCGTCCCCTCCGACACGATGATAACCGTATCGCCCCTCTTTTGCAGAATATTTCGTACCTGCTCCGAGATCCCGTTGGAGGTAATAATTACTCGTTTTTCCCCAACATTCAGTAACAGATCAGCTGTTATAGACAGGGCGAGCCCCTCTCCACTCAATATATTGACCTCGGAATCTTTCACCGGAGAATATCCGAGCATCGTAAGGAGCGAATCCGCCAGACTCACGCCGTTTCGGGAATCCAGGACCTGCATGGTGCACGGCTGATATTTTTCCTCGTCTTCTGCAATGCCAATACCATCCATTATTTCAATTATCTCAAGACCGTCTTTATCTGCGTAAGCCTTTACTGGAGATGGAAGCAAGCGGGATGATTCGCTTACAAAATTAAACGCATACCTTCCCGTTCCCTTGAACTGCGACTTTTTTGATACAAGCCATTCAACAAAAATTCTCGTTGCCGGAGTATTGCCGATTTTTTTGTATTGGTTGACATCTTTCATAGTATATACACCGCTACCGTGTAGTATCCTCTCCAGTATAGAGGATATCTTCTCACGTTCCTTCACACTAACCACACGGTAGTTTTCCCACGTTGATTCTATAACTCCTTTCATCTCCGCAGGTATCCTGTCGGATAGATCAAGGAGGATTGTTTTGCCATCATGTATCTCTATGATAGGGACTCTGGAACAATCGATCTTCACTTCGCCGGAAGGAGGCACGGGTATACAGTAACTCCCATCCGTTATGATCACACCATACATCCTGCCTACGATATGGCTTATAACGGGCAGTATCTTATATTCCGGTATGGTAATAACATCCCTGCGTACATCACTCACATCAGGTACCGGCGACATCTCCTCGGTCGCAGGAGGGAGGATCAACTTCTGTCCGGGATATATTCTGTTCAGATTCCTGATCATCGGGTTGAGAAACCTTACACGTTCCAACATTCTGTAAATCTTCCCGCGAGAGCCACCGAACTTTCTGTGGATGATACCAGAGACATTGTCTCCTCGCTTTATAACATATTTCAGGATGATATCTTCTCTCTTCTCATCGGAAAGCACACCGGAGGCTTGATTCTCGTCACCAGTGGTACCCACTGTTTCTGAAGATCTTTTTTGTGGGAGAAGTAATTTCTGACCGGGATAAATGACATTCAGGTCCTTCAGTTGAGGGTTAAAGTTTTTCACCAGTTTCAGTATTCTGTAAGTTTCTCTCTTTGAAACCTTATATCTTCGCTGAATGATGTCAAACAACCACTCATTGTTCTTCACAACATACTCATCGGATTGATGTTTTGAAACACCCACCCTTTTAAATGAGATATAGGCCGTGTCTTCTTTGGCAAGCGCAATCAGTGGATCAGTCAGGACAAGAACCGATATGATTACAAGAAAACAGATTGATAAACCCCATTTAATCATTGGAATTTCCCTCAGATAAGATGGCTTTTTATATATACATAACACCCAAAAGTCAAATCATGAAATCTTTTAATACTACCTGGTGTGATGCCCCCATCAACAGTAAAAGGTTTTCTGCCGGATAAGAATTAAAAGTGCACTACTTTTTTACGATTTAAAGATCAACGAGGATTGAACAAAGTAGCTATGGCAAGGCTATTCAGACACCATCAGACGAAAGGGGTGGAAACAGGTAAGCCAACCTAAGCCAGAAATGATCTATTCTCTTCTCTACCCTACTCTACAAAAGTCGGATCCAGCACATCCGTCATTTCGACTCAGGGAAAGATCTAATATTTTTAACAAGCTAAATAACAGGGTAAAAGAATTTTTTACGAAGCCGCGAAAATAGTTGGATTTCTTACGCATACGTATTATAGAAATGGCTTATATTGAAGAAAGGGGGGAGGAAGCAATGATTATTGATTTCAGAGTAGTGCCACCGTTTTGTGAATACGAGGCTGAAGAAGAAGCAAGGAAGACATTTCTAGAAGGGTATATGGCCGTTTATGGCGATACATACGGTAGCGACATGCATACGCTTAGTGTAACGATAGAATCGATGTTGAACGACATGAACGAAGCAGGTGTGGATTACGCCGTCATGCAGGGAGAATGGGAACTTGGTGATTGTGCAAAAATGAATGACGCAGTTTATCGTCTTGCACACACATACCCTGCCATGTTTCCTGTTTACTTCATGGGACTGGATGCGGGCCGAAATGAAAATATGCCGAAACTCATAGAGCGTGAAGTAACGGACCGTGGATTTTCAGGTGTAAACATCCAGTCGTGGTCAACCCGCTTGCCCATCAATGATAGAACCTGGGGTCCTGTTTACGGAAAGTGCCAGGAACTCGGTATCCCGATCACAATCCATGCATCAATCAATTTTACCGTTGACCGTCCGATCGGTCTCGGAAGGCCTCTCCATATCAGTGAAGTAGCTGCTGAGTTTCCCGATTTAATCATAGTAGCAAACCACGCTGGATGGCCGTGGGTAACCGAAATGGTCGGTGTCGCTTGGAAACACAGAAACGTGTATATCGATATCGGTGCGCAATCCCCCAAGTATATTTCCAAACCGGGAACGGGCTGGGAACCGCTCGTCACTTATGGCAACAGTGTGATCCAAGATAAGGTTCTTTTCGCTACCGATGCCATGTTGCCACCTCAGCGCGTAGTAAAAGAATTGATGGCAATGCCCTTGAAAGATAGTGTCAAAGAAAAATGGCTTGGAGTTAACGCACAAAGATTGATCGAAAGAATCAAGAACTAGTGCCGTATTAGACCTCTTTTTGATGAATCTCCCCGCCCTTACGGACGGGGAATTCCAGATGGGATTAAAAAGCATTATCTGCCAATAATATACCGGTAGGGATCAACCTCTTCCCTCAATATTCTCAAC
>CAZOHQ010000306.1:0-1224 GCA_964579455.1 uncultured Syntrophaceae bacterium
CGGAGATATCCTGATAGAAATCAAGCATACGTGTAAGCATATAGTCAATTTCCTGCTTTCTCATGGCAACCTACCCCTTTCATTACATACTCGCGGATGAACAACCCAAAGCATTCTTACACCTCTGTAAAGTCGGCCGGGGACACTTTTAAATAGGTCCTGAATTTCGTCTTGTCGGTAGCTTTGATATACGCCTCTTCGGCACTTATCCATCCTCTCTGCAGAAGGTCCATAATAGAATCATCAAGCATCTGCATGCCATATTTCTTCCCCGTTTGTATCATGGAAGGGATCTGAAAGGTCTTGGATTCTCGAATAAGGTTGCGTACAGCCGGAGTGGCAATCAATATTTCAAGCGCCGCACAGCGTTCCAATTTATCCACGCGCCTGAAGAGAACCTGCGCCAGGACAGCGCGTATTCCATCCGCTAGGATTGACCGTATCTGCATCTGCTCAGAGGAAGGAAACACTTCTATAAGACGGTCTATTGTCTTCGGCGCATTCGGCGTATGAACGGTTCCGAATACGAGATGTCCGGTTGATGCCGCCTCAATAGCAAGGGAAATCGTTTCAAGATCTCTCAGTTCACCCACCAGGATAATATCGGGGTCTTCTCTCAGTGCTCCGCGGAGTGCCGAGGCAAAGGACTGGGTATGTAGTCCCACTTCTCTCTGATTGACGATGCACTCTTTGCTTTCATGAACAAATTCAATCGGATCTTCAATCGTGATGACATGATCCTTACGCGTGCGGTTTGCCTCATCAATAATGGCAGCCAGCGTAGTTGATTTACCACTTCCGGTTGGCCCTGTAACCAGAACAAGCCCCCTCGGAAGCGACGCAAGCTTGGCGGTAACCGGAGGAAGCCCTAGTTGCCGTGTCGTGAGAATCTTGCTGGGAATTTCTCTGAATACGGCCGCCACTCCCACCCTCTGCTGAAAAAAGTTGGCACGATACCGCGCAAGGTGCGGTATTTCGTACGCAAAGTCCACATCACCAGTCTCTTCAAACTGCTTGATCTTATGCTCAGGTGTTATCTCATACAACATGGTCTTCAGTTCATCGTTCTCCAGAGGAGAGTATTTAACCCGTTCTATCTCTCCTCTGATCCTCAAGGCAGGTTGCTGCCCGGAGATGAGATGGAGATCCGATGCGCCCTGTTCATTCATCAATTTAAAGAAAGCATCTATCTTTGCCATAATATACTCCTCCTCCCCCCGTAGT
>CAZOHQ010000306.1:1324-3105 GCA_964579455.1 uncultured Syntrophaceae bacterium
CAATTTAAAGAAAGCATCTATCTTTGCCATAATATACTCCTCCTCCCCCCGTAGTATTGCATACGCATAGATATGTAACGTATAGAAAAAAGTGGATAGTTGTCAAGAAATAAGAACACCATCTAATCTACCATTCTTTTATTCGAAAAGCATATAAAAAGCCTAAATGAATATCTTTTATGTACAAACGGTCTGCCCGCCCGTCTCAAGATGCAAAAGTATGGAGGGGTGTTTGATTCCCGGACCGATGGGTCTGGACAGAGAGCGTCCCGGGTTGCCGAACCGGAAATCGACACTGGATATCCCGTCAGTAGACGCAGGGGACTCAAAATCTCCCCAAAAAAGACAGACGACATAAGCCTGTCACGAGCGCTTTATTTGTTTTTCTTTCTTACATCAGATATAATCAAGCGCATTACCGTATAAAGAATGATACCTACGGAGTTATACATGCAGGAATATCTGTTTACAGAAAGCGACCTGGAGACAATCAGGAAAGAGGGATTAACGGAAGAAGATGTGTCGTCTCAGTTTAATAGTATTTCCAGTGGGACGATTCCCCTTACACTTGACAGGCCCTGTTCAATCGGTGACGGGATAACTGTTATCCCCGACTCAGAGAGGGAAACCCTGGTATCCATACATAACCGGACTGCCGAAAAGGGAAACATGACAAAGTTCGTCCCTGCCTCCGGAGCTGCCAGCCGTATGTTTCGCAGTTGGTTCAACTACTATAACGGAAAAGACTTCAATGGTACTCAAGAAGCCGAATTTCTTAAAGATGAGATCATCAAGTTCGCCTTTTATGATGACCTGTCAGATGCCATCTCACACGATGGACGGGATATCCTCGATATCCTGCGGGTAAACATCGCCGAAGTATTAGGATATATCCTCACATCAAAGGGATTGAACTATGCGCATCTGCCCAAAGCACTTCTCAAGTTTCATGCATATCCCGACCACAACCGTACATCTCTCGAAGAACATCTGGTCGAATCCGCCATGTACCTGCAGGATGGCAGGCATATCTGCCGGACACATATCACCGTCTCCGAGGAGCACAGATCTGATATCGAAGAGTATATTTCGAGTGTACGAAACTATTATGAGACCGGATATAATGTAAAGTTTGAGATTTCTCTTTCCGTTCAGCTTTCATCTACAAATACCATAGCGGTTGACATGGAAGGCAAACCCTTTCGGGATAACAGAGGCAGGCTCGTCTTCAGACCCGGAGGACACGGAGCACTTCTGAAGAATCTCAACACCATCGAGGAAGATGTCATCTTTCTGAAAAACATCGACAATATCGTTCCCGACAGGTTAAAGCCGGAAACGGTACGGTATAAGAAAATTCTCGGGGGATATCTTGTAAGACTACAGGGAGAGATATTTGATTATCTGCATCTCCTGGATGACAAAAAGCCGGATGTGAACCGGCTTCTTGAAATAGCCAACTTCTGTCGTGAGAAGCTCTGCGCGGTTTTGCCTTCGGACTTTGAGGAATTCCCGAATACTCGGAAAAAAGAGTTTATTTTCGATATGCTGAACCGGCCACTGCGTGTGTGCGGCATGGTGAAAAACGAGGGAGAGCCTGGAGGAGGTCCCTTCTGGATAGAGGGGGAAGACGGGGCACAATCACTGCAGATTGTGGAGGAGGTACAGATTAACGCGAGATCGGAAGAGCAGAAGGCCATCTGGAAATCATCCACCTATTTCAATCCCGTTGACCTGGTATGTGGTATCAGAGATTACCGGGGGGGAAAATTCGATCTGGG
>CAZOHQ010000307.1:0-3092 GCA_964579455.1 uncultured Syntrophaceae bacterium
TTGATTATAAAGGTCTCATCGTGCGTGAGAGAAAAGACAGGGATCGTCGCAAGGTGTTGATTACGGCAACGGATGCCGGAAAGAAACTGACATCGGAGGCACCGCTCCCCCTTCAGGATCGGCTTGCCGTCGCCATTGCCCAACTACCTGAGCTTGAACAGGTTTCAATAGCGCTTTCATTTGAGAGAGTGGCGAAGATGATGGAGATCAAGGTGTAACCTTTGTATCTAGCGATACATACCCGGATAATCGGTCCGGGTATTGGTTAAGTTCTGCATAAAGAGCATAAAGATATATCCGGCGTACCAGCTATCTTAAACCTGTTTTCATCACTACCCATAAAGTACACAGGAAAATACTCGTCTATTGCATAATTACGAGGAGCTTACAGAAATATGACTGAGAAGATCGTAGTAAAAGATCTGTACAAGATCTTTGGAACGCGCCCCGAAAAGGCGTTGAAACTCTACCGGGAGGGGTTCTCCAAGGATGATATCATGGAGAAGACCCGTCAGACAATCGGTGTAGCCGATGTCTCCTTCACAGTGAACGAGGGGGAGATTCTTGTTATTATGGGGCTTTCCGGAAGCGGAAAGTCGACCCTTGTCCGTTGCATAAACCGGCTGATCGAGCCGACGTACGGAACAATCTTTCTGGATGGAGTCGATATTACCGGCCTGTCCGAAGAAGAGCTCCGCAAACTGCGCCAGGAACGCTTCGGCATGGTGTTCCAGCACTTTGCGCTCTTCCCGCACAGAACCGTGCTCAAAAACGTGGAATACGGGCTTGAGATTCAGAAGGTGCCCCCACCCGTTCGCAGAGAAAAAGCGATGCAGTCTCTGGAGCAGGTCGGCCTCAAGGGGTGGGAAGACTCTTACCCTGAGCAGCTCAGCGGCGGGATGCAGCAGCGTGTTGGGCTTGCACGGGCACTGGCTCTTGACCCGGATATCATGCTGATGGACGAGGCCTTCAGCGCCCTTGATCCTCTCATCAGACGAGACATGCAGGATGAACTCCTGGATCTTCAGGAGAGGGTGCAGAAGACGATCATATTCATCAGTCATGATCTCGATGAGGCCCTCAAACTGGGTGACAGGATCATTCTCATGAAGGACGGGAAGATTGTCCAGGAAGGCACTGCGGAGGATATCCTGACGAACCCGGCCGATGAATATGTGGAAAAATTCGTTGAAGATGTCGATATTTCCAAGGTGATTACAGCCGAGACCGTAATGAAAAATCCGATACAAGTGGCCAGTTTTGCCCATGACGGGCCCAAGGCCGCCCTGTGGAAGATGAAGCAGGCTGGCATATCGAGCATCTTTGTTCAGCACAAAGGTCAGCTTCGGGGGCTCGTCAGCGCCGATGACGCCGTCCAGGCCCTGAAAGAGGGGGTAAAAGACCTGACCGGCATCTTACAGACGGATATCACCACCGTGTTACCCGATACGCCCGCCTCGGAGCTGTTCCCTCTTCTGGCGGAGTCGAGCCCGGTGGCCGTCGTGAATGCAGAGGGAAGGCTGAAGGGGGTCATCGTCAAGGGAACCCTGCTTGCAGCGCTTTCAGAAGGAGTGAGCAACAATGGAACATCTTAGAATTCCGATCGGGAAGACGATCGAGTGGATGATTGAACTTTTTACCGAACATTTTTCGTTTATCACCATCGCCTTTTCCAATGTAACGGAAAACGGCATCAAATACCTCGTCAAGGCGATGATGTTTTTCCCGCCGTGGACACTCATTATAATCTTTACCGGCCTGGCCTGGTACTTGAGCAGGAGGAGGGGTATCGCACTGTTTACCCTTATCGGACTGGCCCTGATCTGGAACATGGGACTGTGGGCTCCGACGATGAGCACGATAGCCCTGGTCCTGATCTCGACCCTCATAGCGATCCTGATCGGCATGCCTCTTGGAATCGTGTCTGCACTGAATCAGGCCGCTTACCGGATTATCATGCCCATTCTGGATGTGATGCAGACGATGCCGGCCTTCGTCTATCTTATCCCGGCCATTCCGCTGTTCGGCCTCGGCCCGGTCGGTGCCATATTTTCCACGGTGATCTTTGCCATGCCGCCGGCAATCCGGTTGACCTGCCTGGGGATCAGGCAGGTGCCCGTCGAGTTAATCGAGGCTGCCGACGCGTTCGGAAGCACCAAGAGCCAGAAGTTGCTCAAGCTTCAGCTGCCCATGGCAACCCCCACCATTATGGCCGGTATCAATCAGACCATTATGCTGGCGCTGTCCATGGTGGTGATCGCCGCGATGATCGGCGCCAAGGGTCTCGGTGGCGAGGTGTGGAAGGCGATTCAAAGGCTTCAGCCCGACCGTGGATTTGAGGCCGGTATTGCTATAGTCATTATTGCCATGATCTTCGACCGCATCATGCAGAGGATCGGCAACAAGAAAGACGAAACGCAGACGCAATAGAGGCGATCCACCCACGAGAGAAAAAGGATCGTACCCGTTTATTGAGTAAAACTAACACGAAGAGGAGGAAAATATGAAGAAGATTGGTTTAGCAGTTATTATGCTGACACTGGTTCTTACTATGGGCGTTTTCTCTAATGCCGGAGCGGCAAAGGGAGAGGTTGAGCTGGCCTATGTCGAGTGGTCCTGCGCGACCGCCAGCGTCAATGTGGTAAAAGCGGTGTTGCAGGAAAAGCTGGGGTACACGGTTGAAATCACGCCCGTGAGCGCGGCCGCCATGTGGCAGGCCATTGGAAGCGGAGATGTGGACGGTATGACCACGGCCTGGCTCCCGGTCACCCACGCCCATTACATGGCGAAGATGAAGGACAAGGTAGTCGATCTGGGGTCCAACTGTGAAGGCGCGGGAATCGGACTGGTAGTCCCCACCTACGTCACGATCGATTCCATCGCCGAGATGAATGGCGTCGCCGACAAATTCGATGGCAAGATTATCGGTATCGATCCCGGCGCGGGCATCATGAGCAAGACCGAGAAGGCCATCAAGGATTACGGGCTGACAAAGTTCGAGCTGATGGAAGGGAGCGGGGCTATCATGACCGCGGTTCTGAAGAATAAGATAAAGAAAAAAGAGTGGGTCGTCGTGACCGGATGGACCCCCC
>CAZOHQ010000308.1:0-3075 GCA_964579455.1 uncultured Syntrophaceae bacterium
CGGTTCCGGGAAAGGCGCCCAGCCCCATGAGAGTCGAGGTAACGGGCATGTTGATCTTACGGGCGAATTCGATCAGTTCGGCCGTCGCCTGGCCCTGGATAATCCCCCCCCCGATGAGGAGGACCGGTCTTTTGGCCTTTTTGATCAGATCAAGGGTCTTGATGAGCTGCCCGGCATCTGGCAGATAGACCGGTTTCGCACCCCCCGGACTGAGAGTGGCCAGCTCCCGGTACTCCGCTGTGTCCTGCATGACATCCTTCGGAAGATCGACGAGAACGGGGCCGGGGCGGCCCGAACGGGCAATGTGAAACGCCTCCCGCATCGTATTGGCCAACTCATCGACATGCCTGACCAGGAAATTGTGTTTCGTACAGGGGCGCGTAATCCCGGTTATATCCGCCTCCTGAAAGGCATCGGTTCCGATAAAGGGTGTCTGGACCTGTCCTGTCACGATGACCATCGGTATCGAGTCCATGTACGCCGTGGCGATACCCGTTACCGTGTTGGTAGCGCCGGGACCCGATGTCACCAGGCACACCCCCACCTTTCCCGATGCCCTGGCATATCCGTCTGCCGCGTGGGCAGCGCCTTGTTCGTGACGGACCAGGATATGCTTGATCGAAGATCTGTAGAGTTCATCATAGAGATCGAGGACGGAACCGCCGGGATAGCCGAAGATTGTGTCAACCCCTTCTTCCTCCAATATTTTCATAAGAATGTGCGATCCTGTAAGTTTCAATCGAGTTCCTCCCGTACTTTTTAATTTTCCCAAAAAAAAAGACCGTTGCCTGAGCCGGCAACGGTCTTGATGCTAAACGTATGTGAAAAAATCAAACCATTGCCCATCCCCTATATGTATAGGAGGTAATTATAAGTACGCCTATAATTATAATTGCTACCCGAATATTGGCCATTTTGATTTTTTCCATATCTCTCACCTGGGCAAGCTTATATGCCAGGAGGATCGCACTGTCAAGAAAAGTTATTGTTTATTTTAGAAGCACGTATCCTGTCCGCTCTTTACCCGGCTCTTGGTCAATTATTTTTCAGGTTGCTTTTACGAGAATTTAGTAATATAGATTACAGATAAGATGCTGATATGGAATGCAATTTTGCAATTGCATGACGGAGGATCAGTCATGAATTACATGCTGTTGCTTATATTGATTGCCGGATTGATAATCGCGACCATTGTCACATACCTCTTTGAATCCTGGAGGTATAACAGATTTGTTTTCTCGCTGGATTCCAAATCGTACTTTAACCAGCTGATTTCAGGATATTCCCGCGTGGTGTACATCGCGGGTGAATTTGTAATCAGTCTGGCTATAATACTCGCCCTGGCTGTTCCATTCATCTCCTATTATGATTTGAGCGGTGACAAGGATACCACCCCCCCCCCCTCGCGTTGATTACCCCTTCGAGAAATCACCCATGGAAGAAGCGGTGGTATCGCAGGTGCAACCTCCACCTGAAATGCGCTCCTCGTTACCGTACACCCTTCAGGTTGGTGCATTTGAACACTCTGAGAACCTTGACAAACGAATTGGAGAGATTGAAGAGCTGTCCGGCATGCATGTCTTCATTGGGGAGTCTCAAATCGGGGATACCAAGTGGTATCGTATGTTTGTGGGGCACTTCCTCACACCGGAAGAGGCGCGGCAGTTCGGACAATCGCTGGTCTTGAACAATGTAATCGGGGATTACCTGGTACAGGAAAAGAAATTTGTACAGGATTTACAAGTGTCTTCAGAACCACAACAAGCCAAAACGCCCGCAAAGATCGAGAAACGCAATGGCCTCACGGCTCAAGTAAAACATTCGATCATGACACCTGAACCAATCAAGAAAAAACCTGTCAGTGAGGACAAGGACATAAAGCTGATCGGGGCCGGCTTCAAGCATCGCCCCTATACTATTCAGGTTGCGGCATTTAAAAACATGCAGAATTTACATAAGGGAGTCCTCGAAATCAAGAAATCAGGCATACATGATACCTTTTCCGGAGAGACGCTTGTCAACCGGACGACATGGTACAGACTGTATGTCGGACATTTTCAAACAGAAAAAGAGGCGCGACAGTTTGGACAATCACTGATCCGGCAGAAGATTGTGTCAACCTGTCTCGTCAAAAGGATATCCTATACCACTCTGTTAGGATCATTTTCTTCGGAAAGTGAAACCCGGGAATACATCAAAAACAAGATTCCCGGAGATATAAGCTCCTACATCATCTCACCCGCGGAGGGCAGCACCGAAGACCTCTGGTTTCTGGCGGCAGGCGTGTTCCCGGACAAGAAATCTGCTGAAGTTTTCGCGGCAGACTTGCGAAATCGAGGATATTACTCGGCTCAGGCAACCCGGAAATAGAAGACACGTTATTTTATATGTTGATCATGTCCTGTTTCTTCCTATCCCTCAGTTCTGCCAGTTTCCCCCTGTTCCAGCTCGATACCCTGGAAAAATATCCCGCGACTTTCGTAATTCCCTCAACATTATCGGAACCGCAACGGGGACAGGTATCTTTGATACCCCTGGATGTCCTGTTACAGTTGAGGCACGTGGTGAATTCGGGTGAAAATGCCACATGCCGGTTTGCGGTCTCTCTGAAAACACGTGTGATAAATCCGGCCAGTGCCTCTTTATCCGGTTCCACATCACCCAGCCATATACAGGTTGAGGCATTCCCCTCTATGAAAGGGTGAATATCACCTTCAAGCGCCACCCTTTCGAATGGATCCGTGGGAGAGGATACCGCAAGAAGAGTCGAATTGGTATAATATATCTCTCCCCTCGATATGTCACCTCTCACAAAATGTCCCGCTGTCGGAGAATAATGTTTCAGATCCAACCGGGCCAGCCTGTATGGTGTGCTCTCCGCGGGTGACTGCTCCAGGATAAACCGTATTCCATGCTTCTCTGTCAGGCTGTCCGCAACGTCTTTCATATACGCGACAATACGGCGGCCAAAGGTGCGTGCATTCTCTGATTCGTGAAGCTGACAGCCTTTATGCGCCCAGACCAGTTCATTAAGACCAACCATCCCCATAAGATATGTGCACCGGTCCATCCGCA
>CAZOHQ010000309.1:0-3067 GCA_964579455.1 uncultured Syntrophaceae bacterium
TCTACGGAATAGGGCCTTTCTGGTACTGGGACTCGGCAGGTGTTGACCGGCCTGTTGTAGGTGACACAGTCAAGGTGAGCGGGTATATCGTGGATTATAACGATGTGGAGCGATACATTGCCATGACCATATGGATCGGAGAATTCGAAATTCAACTTCGTGATCTTGATACCGGGCTCCCCCTCTGGCGCGGCAGCCGTGGTTTGATTCCCACAATAGACTGACGAAAATTTCCTGATTGCATTGCAACAAGATGCCGGATTTTCAGATTACGTAGACAGGGGACTGAGACCTATCAATCAGTCCCCTGTCTTTGTTGTATCGTAGCCGCTCATGGATATGATATCGGCGCTATTCTTGAAGATCTTAACACGTTCAGAGAGGTCGGAGCTTACCGATTCAATGGTCTTGATTCAGATGGCCTTATCGTGGAGAAACGGTATGAGGCATCCTTTTCTGGATTCTTGTCGATAAAATCGTATTGTAAAGTTTTTGTGGTGTCTTCCGAATCCCTCTGCGTTGGCGTGAACGTAGGTGAGGTCGATTGAGTCGTGATGCTATCAGAAGAATCTGCCGATCACCCAACGTATAAAGAAAAAATAGACGAAACTTGCGACAAAGAGTGATATGCAGGGCAGGATGAGGTGTTTGTACACACGTCCGAAGGTGGCACCAAAATACTGGTTTGAAAGCTGAAGGCAGAGGTGGAGTGGTGAGAGAAAAACCCCGATGATGCCGCTGACAATCGCAAGCATCACATAGGCCAGCATAAAGGAACCTTCGCCCATGGAATGGACGAGAGGGACGATAATGGGGAAGGTGGCTCCAGCAAAGGCTATTGTTATCCCCGTGATGCCTCCTACTATAAAGGGGAGCGCAACCGTAATAAGGATAAGGGGAACGGAAAGATCCGTGAACTCCCGGCTTATGGCTGCGACGGCATGGCTGTCCTCAAGCATTCCCTTGAAGACCCATATGGCGATAACCATGTAAAACATCCTCATAAGGTGCGGGTCTATGACAACCTTGCGGATTTTGTTGCCATTCATTCCGGTTTGGTACCAGATGTAGGCTATCGCCAGAACAAGAGCGATAATGAGTCCCGTTTCCTTCGCGATCTGAAAACCGGGAAAGATGTGTGAGAGAAGTATGCCGGCACCAAGACCAATACATATCACCATAAGGATGGGAACAAGTTCTCGTACAAACGGTCCGATGGGGCGTCTTTGAGTCCCCTTTTGTATGACATGTTTAAGATCAGCCCTTTTTACGGAAAGAGACGCGACAGAAAAGGCTATAAGGGTAAACGGCCACATAACCATCATAATGATCCCGAGATCAATGTCTGACAGTGTCACAGAAAGAAGTATCCCCGGATAGAGGGGCCACCAGTATTCCCAGATATGACGATACCAGTAGTTGATGAAACTGAGCTGATCAGGACTGAGACCGCTTTCGCTTTCCAGCTCTTTTACCATGGGAGCGGAAAATATCGCGCCTCCGGGCATGGGGAGCAGACCGATAAGGGCGGGAAACATGGCGAGATTCAGTCGGGGATTTGTCACGAGACCGCGGAAATTGTTCAGGAGTCGCTCCATATGTCCCCCCAGTTCCATGCTGCTGCTGAGGACGAGGATGAGTGTAACGAGAACGGCAAGTGAAAGGGTCTTGGGCATCATGATTGAGCCGATGACGGAGCGAAACATTGCACCCGGCGGCAATCCGAAGAGTGCACCTATGAGGATAGTCCCCAGGAAGAAGGCATTCCCCAGCGAGAAATTTATTCTGATGGCCATGAGGACGAGAACAAAGACGATTAGTATTTTCACTATGGGGGAAATGTTCAGAATAATCGACATACGATCTCCGCTAAACCGGCTCCCGGATGACCCCGGCACCGGAAGGCTGGGAGATAATGTTTACAAGCTTATTTGTCAAGGATTAAAAAATCAGTATGGCGGTATTGTTGCTCTTTCTCGGTGTCCTATTTCTTCCGGTAAAACACCCGGTTTTTTCCCTGCCGCTTGGCTTTGTACATATTGGAGTCGGATCGTTTTAGAAACATCCTTAATTCCTCTTGAAATATATACTGGGCCACCCCGATACTCACGGTCTCGTATATTGCTTTTCCGCCTCCCAGAGGATAAAACCCCTCATGTTCATATTCTTCCCGTATCCTTTCCGCAAGAATGGACGCCGCGTCTCCGGTTGTTTCGGGCAGGATAACGGTAAATTCCTCACCCCCGAACCGGTATGCAGAATCCGGTTTTCGCAGGCATCGCCGGATGACCTCTCCCAGTCTGACAAGAACCACATCTCCTTCGAGGTGTCCGTATGAGTCGTTGAATTTTTTGAAATTGTCGATGTCCATGAGAAGAAGGGAGAGGGGATGACCGTAACGATCGGCCCGCTCAATCTCTAATCGTAACTGGTCGTAGAAATACCTCGAGTTATAAAGAGTGGTAAGCGCATCGGTGATGCTCAATGCCCGGTACATTGTTTCACTTTCTCTCAGCGCGTCCTCGGCAAGCTTGCGGTCCGTTACATCTTCAAGGGTTTCCACTGCCCCTAAGATGGCTCCTGCCGAGTCCCTCAGCGCGGAGACGGTAAATCGCAGCCACTTTCCTCCCCCTCCCAGTTCAGGGAAAAAATCCGTACCCTCATAGGCATCTTCTATCAAATGTGATTTTTTGTACTTGCCCAGGTACCAGAGCGGAATATCGCCCTGGCGCTCATTAACGATAAGGTCGGCCATGGTAGGTCTGTATTCACGGTAGAAAGCCTTCCACTGATCTTCAGAACCGACCACCTCACCGGCCGTAATGCCGCTCATTTTTTCCAGTGCCCTGTTCCAGTATATTATTTTGTGGTCCCTGCCTATAACAAACGTTGGTATGGGAGAGTGTTCAAAGGACGCGTGTAAGAGTTTCTCTCCTTCTGTGATGGATCGTTTATTTCCCGCGAGGGTAGCGGATTTTTCTGCGTTGTTGTTTGGTTTTGCCATGAGAGGGGCCCTAACAGCAAAAGATGCCGTTTTCATAGATCGTAACGGTCTTTCCGTCTGATA
>CAZOHQ010000310.1:0-1730 GCA_964579455.1 uncultured Syntrophaceae bacterium
ATTCTTGTATGCTTTTGGTTACCGCATCGGCAACATCTTGCTGAATTTTTTCATCTTTCAATAGTTTTTTGTCTTTGAGGTTCGTGGCGAACCCTATTTCCAGAAGGACAGCCGGTGTTTTCAGAGACTGAAGGATGAGGATCGGTGCGTTTCTCAATCCCCTTCCTTTTCGTGGAAAAACCCGTCCAATATTTTTCTGAACTATCTGGCCAAACCGGACGCTGTCGTTCAGATATCCGGTCTGCTCCATATTTTTCACTATTTCCTTGGAGTTGCTCTCTTTATCGGATGGAATGGTGAAACCGGAAGAATAAATCTCATACCCCTCAGCATTTTGTCCGAAACCGGCATTGACATGGAGGCTTATAAATAGATCCGCATTCGACCTTTGTACGATCTTCTCTCGATCTGTCGTAGAGACATCCTTGTCATCTAATCGTGTAAGTCTGATGTCTATATCTTTTGCCCCTGACAGACTTTTCTTCACAAGCCGCGCAATGGCGAGGGTTACATCCTTTTCATGAAGGCTTCTGGACAGGGTGACGCCCATGTTACTGCCCCCGTGACCAGGATCTATAACTACCATATGTCCCGCCGCGGCCGCGGATAGGGGAAAAACCAGCAACATAAACAAAACTGCCGCATGTATTAAATTTCTCGATTTTCTAATCATTGTATCCTCTATCATAACTTTAAATGTTCGCGGTTCGGGCGTTTAGTACAGCAATTTAATGCCTCATGTCAATATTTTCGTTCGAGCCACTCTTCCCCGTACTGTTGAAGGGTTCTTTTATCCTTTCAACCGACAACACGCTCTTCAATTTCTTGAGTTCAGAAAAGATCATGTTAAGCTGCTTAAGATCTTTGATATCCAACTGAAAAACACAGTTCGCGTAACCACCCAGCGTTGCATCAATATTAACATACGACATATTTATTCCCATAGCATATATCACATTGCTCAGTTCGGACAAGAGGCCTTTTTTGTCTCTGCAGTTTGCCCGGATAGCAACCGAAAAGGTCTGTTTCTCATCCACATTCCACTGCGCCTCAATTATTCTTTCAGAGTCCACTTCCTGTATCATGGAACAACCGGACACATGGATGGTTATCCCCCTCCCCCGCGTGACACAGCCGACAATAGAATCCCCCGGAAGAGGACTGCAACATTTTGCGAATCTCACCATTATATTATCAATTCCCGTAATGGATATGCCCGCATCTGATGGAGCTTTTTTGAACCTCTTCCTGACCCTGTCCAGAATTCCCTGTTTTTCTTTTTTCTTTTCCTCCTCTTCATCATACAGTAACTGATTTGCCACATGTTTGGCCGACATTTTTCCATAACCGATAAGGGCTAACAGGTCATCGATCGTGGCCAGAGAATTCTCCTCCAGTAAGCCGCTGAATTCGTTCGCTTTGACCAACTGGCTGAACTTCAGAAGGTGCCTTTTTAGTTCTTTTTCGAGGATTTCCCTGCCGAGTAAAATGCTTTTCTCACGTTCCTCTGTCTTGATCCACTGTTTTATCTTGGATACGGCCCTTGATGTTACCGCAGATTTCAACCAGTCTTTTCCGGGATAATGTCCGGTCTGAGTCATAACCTCCACGGTATCGCCGTTTTGAAGCTTGTACTTCAGGGGAACGATACTTCTGTTCACCTTTGCTCCTATGCATTGATTACCCACATCGGTATGAATACTGTAGGCAAAATCAATCGGCGTGGCACC
>CAZOHQ010000310.1:1830-3060 GCA_964579455.1 uncultured Syntrophaceae bacterium
CCGGGAACGGGCTTCCAGAGCGCATGAATGACACTGAGCACCTCATAGCACTTTCTCTCCTTGTCTGATTCAAGAATTATTCTGAATGCGGTGAGATCGTACACCTCATCAAAATTTATGCGCTGTTCGTGCATCTTCATAAAAATGCTGTAGAAATGCTTGGCTCTTCCTCTAACCTCTCCCTTCAGGCCAAAACTTTCTATCTGCCGCTTGATTACATCCCTTACCTCATGCGTGTATCGATCGCGTTCTTCTTTATTTTTGTCCACACGTTCCATCAGTTCATAATATCCGTCCGGGTGGAGATACTTCAGCGACAGGTCCTCCAGATCATCCTTGATCCAGTTTATCCCCAGTCGGGCGGCCAGCGGCGCATATACTTCAAGGGTTTCCTGTGCTATGAATCTTTGCCTGTCCGGTGGATGAAAATCAAGCGTGCGCATGTTATGGAGTCTGTCAACCAGTTTTACGAGGAGTATCCTGATATCGGAGGACATCGCCAGTATCATTTTTCTGAAGTTTTCCGCCTGGCGTTCCAGCTGGTCTCCAAAGGTAATTTTGCTTATCTTGGTCAAACCATCCACAAGAAAAGCGACATCTTTGCCGAAGCCGTCTTCCACTTGTTGAAGGGTAGTCAGTGTATCCTCAACGGCGTCATGCAGAAGTCCGGTTATCAGCGTGGCGGTGTCAAGCCTCATTTCAACCAGCATCCCCGTCACCTCCAGGGGATGGATTAGATAGGGCTCTCCCGACAGTCGAAGCTGTCCCTGATGCACCGTTGCGGAAAATATGTAGGCCTTCTCTACCATCTCAAGGTCTTTCTGAGACAGGTACTTCTGGCCTTTTTCCAGTATGTCGGTTATTCGTATCATATACTACTGTCTACCCTGAATTGAAGAGCGAGCTCATTCCCTGCTGCTTGCGGCGGGGTTAGCGAGTGAATAAAAAATAAACATGTTCCATACCAGTTGAAGCTCTCCGCAACTTGTTGCGGAGAGCTTCAACTGCGCCCGGTCATGCGCATTCCAGACTGTTATGTACCGTCTTGACGATAAAATCCCTGATGGTCTCAAGTGGTATCTTTTCGACCTCTCCGGATTTTCGGAACCGAACCTCTACCTTTCCCTCCGCGAGACTTTTGGAGCCTACGGTGATTCTGATCGGTATGCCTCTCAGATCGGCATCCTTGAATTTTACTCCCGCCATTTCATTACTGTCATCCAGTATGAC
>CAZOHQ010000311.1:0-1581 GCA_964579455.1 uncultured Syntrophaceae bacterium
TGAGCTTGGTGGCCCGCAACCTCGAACGCAAATATACTCCTGAAGCCCGCATCGAGATCCCCGCCATGGCGTAAGGGAAAAGGGGTCAGGTCTGTTGTACTCGATTCACTGTTTCAGGATTCCCTTGTCGCTTATGAGTTCTTCTATGGCCCGGTGCAGATCGGTCAGTGTGCTGTCGTTTTCAATGGTGTAATTCGCTTGCCGTCCCGCCTTTTCGACATGGAAGAGATCTTCTTCAGCCTCGGTCCAGGGTCAGAAACTGTTCATAGTCGTGGGGTGTCTGCACTCTTCGCCCCTCGCGACCATATCCGCTGATCCCTACGGTTTGATTCTCTTCCCTGCCGATCCGCTCGGCCAGGAGCCTGACGAAGCAGTTCTCGCCTCGCTAACGAAACCAGCGCCCGGAGATGGCGCGCAGGTTGTCCTCCACCGCCTCTTCGGCCGCAATCTACCTCACCATATCGCCGGTGGAGAAAAAGGGGGCGCCATAGGCGGCCTTGCGATATGTGAGGATCTCGTCCTTCCCTGAACCGTTCTGACTGATGGCGCTGATAACCTTCATCATAGGTCCTCCTTTCGGCACATAGGACGCATAAACAAAAGCCCCTGTCCACGCGATTCCATGGGCAGGGGCCTAAAATGGTCTGGTCTTGTTGGTTAAAAGGTTTACACCTCGGCGTCGCACCGCAGGCAGCGAGATGCCTCTTTGATGGCCGTTTCTATATCATAGCCGAGTTCCACTTCGTCGAAGTTGGTTTTCCTCTTCGTTGCATCCAGTTCCGGCATCGCGGCCTGGGGCTGTTCGTCTGTCTCTTCGTCAATCTCGAAGGGTATCACGATATCTTCAACCGGCGCCTCCCATGAAGCCTCGCCGTTCTTGGCGCGAATCGCACGGTCGATATCCTCGGCGGCCTGGTGTCCTGCCGAGATAGCGCCGACAACCGTCCAAGGTCCCGTTACCGCGTCGCCGCCCGCGTAGAACTTATCGCTGGTGGTCCGGGATTTACTCCCTTCCGCGAGGTCGAAGTACTCCCATCGGTTGACCGAGACGTCACTTCCCTCCGGGACGAATGAAAGATCCGGGGCCTGACCAATAGAGGCCACGACGGCATCAACGTTAAGGGTGAACTCGGAACCTTCAATGACGACGGGTCTTCTCCTCCCGCTCTTATCGAAATCTCCAGCCTTCATCCTCTCGCAGGTTATGCCGCTCACTGCGCCTTTTGCCTCGACGATCTTCTTGGGTGCCACGAAATATTCTATTTTGATTCCTTCGTCTTCCGCGGCGATTATCTCTTCTTCAGCCGCAGGCATATCCTCACGTGTCCTGCGGTACAGTATGGTGACATCCGCGCCCAGACGGACAGCGCACCGGGCGGCGTCAATGGCGGAGTTGCCTCCCCCGATAACCGCTACCTTGGAACCAAGGGTCTTTTCTCCCTTGAGCCAGGCATCTTCGTTGATATTGAAGTCTCTCAGGAATTCGACGCCGCCGAAGACACCTGCTAACTCCTCGCCATCAACTCTCATGCGCTGGCTTTTATGCGCTCCGGGTGCCAGATAGATGTAGTCGTATTTCTT
>CAZOHQ010000311.1:1681-3053 GCA_964579455.1 uncultured Syntrophaceae bacterium
TTACTGCCGGACGGTTGGCGTTGTCGGTAATAAACCTCTTGATAAATTTGATGGCAAGTGGTTCATCCAGTGTGTTACGTCTGCACTTCGACTGACACTGGTGATCACAGACCCTGCCGCAGATGGAGGGGAATGGATTTGTCTTCATCATGACCCGATAGGCGTCGTCAAATCTCTTCGCGCGAACAAGCGCCATATATTGCGGAACATCCATCTCGATAGGACACGCGTTCTGGCAAGGCGATTTAAAGAGGGCCGAGCACACGCCGGCCGAACAGTGTTTATCTCTGATATGCGCCTCGTATTCATCTCTGAAGTATCTGATGGTGCTCAGAACGGGATTGGGGGCGGTCTGACCGAGTCCACACAGTGCCGAGTCCTTGATGATATCGGCCATCTCCATGAGAGTCTCGATGTCTCCCTCGCGGCCTCTCCCCTCGCAGATATCGGTGAGGATTTCCAGCATCCTTTTTGTTCCCTCGCGGCAGGGGGTACACTTGCCGCAGGATTCATCCTGGCAGAAGTCCATGAAGAAACGCGCCATATCGACTGGGCACATGTCCTCGTTCATGACGATAAGACCGCCGGATCCCATAATGGCTCCAAGTTTGGCGACATTTTCGTAGTCTATAGGCGCGTTGAGGTGCTGGATCGGAATCATTCCTCCCGAGGGACCGCCGAGCTGAGCGGCCTTGAATTTCTTCCCCTTTGGTATGCCTCCGCCTATGTCGTATACGATGGTCCCGAGGGATGTCCCCATGGGAACCTCGACAAGTCCGACGTTGTTGACGTCTCCTGTGAGGGCAAAGACCTTGGTTCCCTTGCTCGTTTCATTCCCAACATTGGCGAACCACTCGCTTCCTTTCGCGATGATCTGGCCGATACTGGCCATGGTTTCCACGTTGTTCAGGACGCTCGGTTTCTGCCAGAGACCGGAAACAGCTGGGAAGGGGGGCCTGGGCCGTGGCATTCCCCTGTTGCCCTCAATCGATGTCATGAGGGCCGTTTCCTCTCCACAGACGAAGGCGCCAGCGCCCTGATAGACCTCAAGATCAAAATCAAACCCGGTATCCAGTATGTTTTTACCCAGAAGGCCGTATTCCTTGGCCTGGCTTATAGCTATGTCAAGCCTGCGAAGGGCCAGCGGATATTCTGCCCTGCAATAAATATAACCCTTGTGGGCTCCGATCGCCTTTGCGGCGATTATCATTCCTTCGAGAACGGCATGAGGGTCCGCCTCAAGCACGCTTCTGTCCATGAACGCTCCCGGGTCGCCTTCGTCGGCGTTGCACAGGACATATTTGACATCGTTGACTGACTGGGCGGCAAACTTCCATTTCAGACCGGTCGGGAATCCGGCTCCACCCCGGCC
>CAZOHQ010000312.1:0-3051 GCA_964579455.1 uncultured Syntrophaceae bacterium
AAATACAGGATTTCAAGGTAAGCAACTTTGATGAAAAAAATCATTCTATTCCTGCTCCTTTTGGCAGTCGTACCTCTCAGTTACGCCTGGGCTGATGATGTGGTAACTATCACTACGTATGATATTCAGCTCAACGAACCGGGGTTTACCGATTTCGTAAAACAGAAATACCCCTTCCTGGTTGAAAAACTCTACAACCTGGCCAAAGCAACAGATCTCCTCCATCTGAATGTAGATTTTAATAATTTTGATGAGTTTTGGAATTCTGTAACGAAATATTATGTACTCGAACAGGATCTATTAAAGAATATTCCTGAATATGAATCGGAAGCAAAGCAGATACGGAGGAAGATCTTTGCCGAGCAAGACCTGAAATCACCAACGGCGATTACACAGATACTGGATTATAAATTTTTAAGGAAAAATATTGATTATTCAAAGAAGAGTATTGATTCTCTCACAAGAGATTTCAATATGCTTTTCATAGTACTGAAAAACAAACCGATAACGGCAGAGATACACGAAGTAACAGATCTTCGCACCTATGCGGCTGCCATGGTGAATAATATATCTGATCTGAAAACCAAGAAGGTTACCATTAAACAATTTAACAAGGCCTCAAAATCTCTGTTTCAATCCATAGAAAAGATTGAGAACGCAGAGCGCCTTCAACATCAGTTCTTAACCGTTTCCGCCGAGCTTACTGGAAAAGTTCAATTCCTTGCAAAAATCAAGGGGGCTTTTGGCGGGATCGGCAATCTTGTAAAAAAGGTATATACCTTTGAGCTGTACATCGTAGAAAACAAGAAGATAACCCTCGGCAGCATTCTCATACTCTTAATAATAATAGCCTTCTTACTTGTCGCATACTACCTT
Source organism: uncultured Syntrophaceae bacterium (assembly GCA_964579455.1). GTDB lineage: Bacteria > Desulfobacterota > Syntrophia > Syntrophales > UBA2210 > UBA2210. Next base: position 877 of record CAZOHQ010000312.1, read on the forward strand.
GCCCAAAAGATCATCTATCTGAAACTCAGTTCGGAAAGGGGAGCATGGCACGCTTTCAGTATGGTGTCAAAATATGTCGTTATCTTAGCCGTCGCCCTTGTCACCCTCTTTGGCCTCGGCTTAGACCTGGGAAAGGTTACCCTCCTGGTCTCTGCCGTGTCTGTCGGTATCGGCTTTGGTCTGGGAAAGATATTCTCCAATCTCGTATCGGGAATTATCCTGCTTTTTGACAAATCGATCAAGTTGGGCGATACCCTTCAAGTGGGTGAACTCTATGGAACCGTTACCTCGATGAACGCCAGATTTGCATCGGTTCAGAGCCGGGATGGGAGAGAGCACCTGATCCCAAACGAGAATTTGATCATTAATAATGTGGTTAACCTGACGTATAGTGCCCCCCGCTTTCGGCTCAGCATCCCGGTGGGAGTATCGTACAAGAGCGATGTGCCGCTGGCCATGCGCTTAATGGAGCAGGCCGCCGAGCACATTCCGCGGGTGTTGACTGATCCGGAACCGAAGACGTGTCTTATCGGATTCGGAGACAGCAGTGTGGATCTGGAACTGCAGGCCTGGATCGCGGATCCGGACCAGGGTTTGGTAAACGTAAAAAGTGACATCCTCGTCGCCGTCTGGAATCTCTTTCATCAAAACAACATTGAGATTCCCTTCCCGCAACAGGATGTGTATGTTAAAAGTCTTCCCGAGGAGTTTTTACTGCCGGCTCAAGATGAAAAAACCTAACCCACCTTTAACTCCATTTTCGTAAAAGGCAACACAATAAGGGCATTGTACATGATTGCCCATGCGCAACCTGTTGTCGTGTACCCTGTGCACGTATTCACCTATAACCCAATAAAGGTATACTTCTTCTCCTTGAAAATCCGCAGACAGGCATCCACTGCCTCGGGATCAAATTGGGTTCCCCTGTTGTTGACAATCTCTGCCAGTGCCAGATCGATACCGAGAGCGGGACGATAGGGACGATGCGACGCAATGGCTTCGACCACATCCGCCAAAGCGATGATTCTCGATTCAAGCAAAATCTCCTCGCCCTTTAAACCATTTGGATACCCGCTCCCATCCACCCGTTCATGATGTTCCAACACCATCCGGGCAACAGGCCAGGGGAATTCGATATCCTTTAATATGTCATATCCGGACTGAGGGTGGAGTTTTATCAGAGCGAACTCCATATCAGTCAATTTCGTCGGCTTGCTGAGAATCTCCGAGGGAACGGATATTTTTCCGATATCGTGTATGGCGGCCGCCGTCCGTATGCCATCTATCTGATCCTTTGATAACCCCATTTCCGTGGCAATTGAACGGGCAAGATCGGCCACCCTGCGTTGATGCCCCGCCGTGTAAGGGTCTCTTGTTTCGACGACTATGGCCATGGCCTGGACGGTGGCTCCGACGGCCTTCCTCAGCCGGTCGACACCCTGTTTCCGCGTGGTGATATCACGGGCTATTCCCATGACTGCGTACGGTTTGCCGTCACGATAAACGATGGACGATTTGGTTTCAATATCCAACAATGTGCCATCTTTTCGCTGTACCGTATATTCCATTACGTTCCTTTGAAATCCGTCCTTTCGAAGTATTCCAATCTGTTTCCAGGCTTTGGAAAGCTGGCCGGTAGTCAGCGCCGAAGCGAGGTCCATTGAGGGGATGTCCTCTCGATCATACCCAAACAGGTCAAGCGTCGCCTGGTTGGCATCGATGAACGTGCCTTCAAAATCGTGGATGTAAATACATTCGAGTGAACGGTCAAAGAGGGAACGGAACCGCTCTTCGCTCTCCTTTGCCGCCATCGCAGCCCGTCTTTGTTCGGTGACATCATCATACATGGCGACGATCTCTCCGGACGGCAGTTTATACACATAATTTTCCTTCCAGCCTTCGATACGGTCGTCCTTGTAAAGCGTTGCAGGGTAGTGCTCGGGCTTGCCGGTCTTCCATACCCGCTGCAAGACCTGAAATAACCCCATATCCCTGAGGCCGGGAAATACCTCAAGTACCGATTTTCCGATACAATCCTTTCGATCTATGTGCTCAGTTTTTTCCGCGGACTTGTTGAAATTCTTGAAGATAAAGTCTTTGCCATCCCCCACGGCCTCATAGACGGCCATGCAGCTGCTCATGTTCTCGAACATTTCCGTGAACCGGTGTTCACTT
>CAZOHQ010000313.1:0-3041 GCA_964579455.1 uncultured Syntrophaceae bacterium
TTCTAAGGCCAATGATCCCTATTGTTATGATCATGATGGCATAGAGGGAAATAACTCACCCAACCCATTATATAGTCAGAAGTACGATAAATTAAGCCATGAAAAAGGAGTACCGCTTTGAAAAAACTGAGCAGAATCGTACAGGAATTCGTCATGCTCGAGGGCGCATGTTCCGCGGGTATTGTAACAACGGAAACACTAGCTGGGGGACCACCGTCTTCAGATCTTACGTATGTCCTTCCCGGCGCGAAATCAGCTGTAGTTTTTGCAATAGGAATTGACCCTAAAACAATACCACCTTATCTGGCGAAAAAAGACCGCCTGACTTACGAACAGGCATACATGCGCACGACTGCTTTGGCCAGCGGGATCGCATTTCACCTTTCCAATTATCTTGGGCAAAAAGGATATCCGTCCGTCCCGGTGGCCGACAATTGTGTGTACAGACCTGAATCTTCCGGCGGACTCTATGGTGACTACCCTGATATCGCTCATAGATACCTGGCAGTGCGTTCCGGCGTGGGATCTATGGGATTGTCCGGCAATATTCTGACCAAAGAGCACGGCGCTGCTATTGTCCTCGCGTCCACTGTCACTACTGCCGAGTTGCTGCCGACAGATCCCCTGCCCTCAGAAGAAAATTATTGCGACAACTGCCGTTTATGCATGGCATCATGCGTAGCGGTTTTTATGCATCCGAAAGAAAAAACTCATATAAGGCTTGGAACATATGAATTTGAATACTCGAAGCGACGTCATTACGGGCGATGTGATTGTGTATGCAGCGGGTATACCGGTTTGCATTCATCGGGGAAATGGTCCACCTGGTCACCTGGCCGATTTAACATTCCTGAAAGTGATGATGATATAAAGGCTGAACTGGCACGAATGATTGACAGGCATGCACGGTGGCCCGAATCTTCGGGCGGCAGATATTTTTTCTATACTGATGACAAACTTCGCGTATCGTGCGCTAACTGCCAGCTTGTATGCTGCCCGGATAAGGATGAACGGAAAGCCCGTTACAGGATGCTGACTGAAAGCGGGGTAGTCGTTCAGAACCCGGACGGAACAATTGAAGCTGTTTCTCCGGAAGATGCTGAGAAAATACTGAAAAACATGCCGGATGACCGGAGAATATTATATGAAGATATTGGATAATACATACGTTCACGGATACAATTACAGAGAGAACCGGCGGCTGCAGGATCAAGCGCAAACATTGGTCGAATTGCTTCACTCCGACACAGCATATCCCGATGGAAGCCTTATCCTGGAAGCGGGTTGTGGTGTTGGCGCTCAGACCGTCACTCTTGCCAAAAACAGTCCCGGCGCTCAATTCATTTCTGTCGACATATCGGAAGAATCAATCGATCAGGCGAAGAAAAATATTGATGCTGAGGGCATTACAAATGTCACACTGCAACAGGGAGATATCTTTAACCTTCCATTTGCAGAAAAATCATTTGATCATGTCTTTGTATGCTTTGTTCTCGAACACCTTGAAAATCCGGTTGAGGCACTGATTTGTTTGAAGAAACGTATCAAACAGGGAGGTACCATTACCGTCATCGAAGGAGATCATGGTTCGGCATATTTCTTTCCTAACAGCGAAGACGCACACAAGGCAATTGATTGTCAAATCGAGCTTCAAAAACAGGCAGGTGGAAATTCCCTGATAGGACGTGAGCTCTTTCCATTGCTCACCCAAGCGGGTTTCAAAAAATGCCGCGTTTCACCCCGTATGGTCTATGTCGATGCAAGCAAACCGGATCTGGTCGAAGGATTTACACGAAATACATTTACGGCAATGATTGAAGGTGTCAGAGAAAAGGCTTTGCACCATGGCCTTATAGAACAAAGCGTCTTCGATAATGGCATTAAAGCTTTGTATCGAACTACCGAAGCCGACGGGGTCTTCTGCTATACATTTTTTAAGGCTTGTGCCGAAATATAAAATCATGTCTAACAGTAGCGTCAACCATCCCATAAGGAGAAACACCTGTTCCATGTTGCGAGCGAGATCTGATATTTCTGCCGTGATTTTCGATATGGATGGACTCATGTTTGATACGGAACGCATCGCCATTGAAGCGTGGCAGCGTGCAGGGCGAACGTGTCACTGCGAGATTCCGGAAGCACTCATCATTCGGAGTATCGGGCGAAATGTTCATGATACGCGTATGTTGTATGAACAGGCCCTGGGTTCATCCTTCGACTTTGATCATACCAGAGCATTACGCATCAAGTACACCGATGACATCATTGAACAACGGGGAGTCCCTCTTAAAGACGGATTGTTCGAACTCCTCGATGTGTTGACAAATCACGCGGTATTGAAGGCCGTTGCCACATCAACAGAACGATCACGAGCAGAAGACTTGCTGAAAAAAGCACAGGTTTCGACACGATTTGATGCCGTGATCTACGGAGACGAGGTTCGGCATGGGAAGCCGGCTCCGGATATTTTTCTTCTGGCAGCAGACCGATTGCGGGTCAGTCCACATCGGTGTATCGTCCTTGAAGATTCGGACAGTGGGATACTCTCCGCGGCGAACGCGAAGATGCACCCGTTTATGATTCCCGACATCGAGCCCCCTTCGCAAGACATTTTAGCTATGGTTGACCAGGTATTCCCCGATTTACATGCTGTGGCATCCTATCTGGTCGGGATATTGAACGAGAAGGCTGGAAGAGAAAAAAGGTAACATCAGGCAGCATGTAAACGATTCTCTCACAGGGTATGGCCACAGAATCTGGTGCTTGAGATTTCAACAAAAAATATAGATTGGCTTATCGAGATTCCTTCACCCGGCTTTCACGCGAAAACGAATAAGTTGCTATTAGCCATAGAGCGAGAGACTGAGTATGCAGGTCAATATCTTGATGTTGATACTTCATGGGTCATGATTAGGATGGTGTATCAATACTAATGAGTTAGAGGAAATTCTTGAGTATTTAGAGTCATCATCTCGAATTCATAAGCAAACTAAGAACAATAAAAATACATATATGATTCTACCAGACGGTTGGGCACATCT
>CAZOHQ010000314.1:0-3033 GCA_964579455.1 uncultured Syntrophaceae bacterium
GCCGGTGGTCAATGAATGCATCACGTTAATCAACCAGAAGATTAGGCAGCCACATAATTGCGTCCGGAAATGACGCACAGATTAAGAGACCTACCACCATCAGGCTAACAAATGGTACAATTCCCCGATATACTTTTCTTATATCAATCCCTTCAGGATCAACGCCCTTAATATAGAAGAGAGCATATCCGAAGGGGGGCGTCAAAAACGATGCCTGGAGATTAACCGCGATCATAATGACAAACCAGATCGGGTCGAAACCGAGGTGACTGGCAATCGGCAGAAAGAGGGGAAAACAGATCAGGACGATGCCGATCCAGTCGATGAACATTCCCAGGAGAAAGACAATCGCCATCATAACCCAGAACGTCCCCCATTTGCCCAGTCCCAAATTCATGACAAAATTCGTCACCACATCTCCTCCGCCGATACCGAGGAAAACGCCGGTGAAACAGGTAGCGCCAGCCAGAATCATGATTACCATCGTGGTTGTCTTTGCCGTTTGCATAACGGCCTCGTACAACCCCTTCATTGTGAATTTTCCGTAAGCGATTACCATAATGAAGGCCAGAAAAGCTCCCACTCCGGAAGCCTCGGTTGGCGTTGCAACGCCGAAGAATATCGAACCCAGAACTCCTAATATGAGAATCATGGGGGGAACAAGGGATTTTAAAACCATCATAGCAACCTGTACATTGGTTACCTGTGCCCGTTCCTCCCTGCTTATGGGTGGCCCAAGCGAGGGTTTGAGGAAGCACCGTATCGCTATGTAGCCCATGTACAGAATGGCAAGTATGACCCCCGGGAACACGGCTCCGGCAAATAGTTTTCCGACGGACAGAGTAGCCTGGCTTGCCATGATAACCAGCATGATACTGGGCGGGATAAGTATGCCAAGCGTCCCACCCGCACAGATAGCGCCATAGGACATCTCCTCATCATATCCGTACCTTCTCATCATAGGTATCGCCAGGAGTCCCATCGTGACGACGGAAGCCCCGATAATACCGGTGCAGGCCGCAAAAACCGTGGAAACTGCAATAACTGCCAATGCAATTCCTCCCCTCGTCTGACCCATCAGATACCGCAGGGCCTCGAAAAGATCTTCGGCAACACCGGACCTGTCCATAAGCTGTGCCATAAATATAAACAATGGAATGGCGAGAAGAACATAGTTGTCCATCGTCCCCCATATTCTATTCATGAATATATAAAATACTGATGGGCCCCAGCCCAGCAATCCGAATATTACTGCCAGGCCTCCCAGGACAAAGGCAAGGGGGTGACCCATGAAGAGGCCTATCAAAAGGCCAACAAACATGAGAATGGTGATCATCTCAGGACTAATATCGATCATAACTCAACCCCCTTGATTATATATATACTTTTGATGAATTCCGATATTCCCTGTAAAAGAAGAAGCGAAAACGATATCATAATAACCGTCTTTATGGGGTAAACAGGCGGCGCAAACACGCTCCATGTAGTTTCTTTCATCGCCCACGATGTTGCGGCAAAAAGGTAACCTTGCCAGATACATATAATGCAGAAAGGGAAAAAGAATACCACATAGCTTATCATATTCAGTATAGCCTTCTTCTTTTTTGAGAAAAGCATGGTGAACACATCTACCGACACGTGCGATCCGTACAGCAATCCGAAACCCGCAACGATCATGAAATGAAGACCATATAATTGCTTCAGTACCTCAAAGCTCCATATGGTCGGCGCTCCGAAAATTCTGCGGAGTATCACTTCCATAACCGTGAGCAGGACAAGCGGAACGATGATCCAGCCGAAGATCCTTCCGGTCCACTCGTTAATCGTGTCGCAGAATATTGATATTTTTCTTGCAAAACTCATAGACAGCCTCCTCCCGTGAAAACCATATCGATATCATAATAAAATCCACAGGAATGAAAATTTAGAATAACTTCTTTCATATTATATTATTATGGTAGAGGTTCCCGACTCAAGTGTCTGATACCTCTACCATAAAGGTCTTTAACGCAAACTTACACCCTGTTAATCAAGATTGGGGTACTCCGTAGGATTATATCCGAAAGTGAACGGAGCTTCCATCGACCTCCATTTTGCGAAGTCTTTTTTAAACTGCATCTGGGACTTCATGGATTTCTTGAACAGAGGATGGTCCTTGGCCGTCTTCTCGGTATGGACATTGACCAGAGCCTGAATTTTGTCCAGAACCGCGTCATCATACCGGTTAATCTCAATCCCCTTGTCAACAAACTTCTGTGTGTACTCTATGGTGTCATAGTACTGACCAGCAAAAAATTTCACAGTGGCAGCTTTGGCTGCAAATCGAAGGTCCTTTTGCAGCTCTTCGCCCAGTTCATCCCATGCCTTCTTGTTGATCATGACACCCATGACGGATGCCGGCTGATGCCATCCGGGAACAGCCCAGTATTTCGTCACTTCTCCGAAGCCCATACCCCAGTCGCAGGAAGGACTGCAGAACTCTGCTCCATCGATGACGCCTTTCTGCAGGGCCTGATAAATTTCCTGCCCCGACATGGCTATCTGTGCCGCTCCAAGATCCTTCAAAAGTTTGCCCTGGGTTTGTCCGGACATCCTGATTTTCATGCCCTTGATGTCTTCAAGTGTGTTGACGGGTTTATTGCTGCGGATTCCGCATTCCATGGGGGTAACACCTGTTACGAGGTACATCATTCCGAATTTCCCGTAAGCTTCCTCGTAAATACTGTGACCCTCACCACCAAAAATCCATACAAAATAATCCATAGGTGTCATGCCCATAGGATAAGATCCCAGGGTGTCAAATACGGGATCCTTCCCCGCCCAGTAATTGGGCCAGTCGCCTGCAGCCTGAACGGTACCCTTACTTACGGCGTCAAAAACTTCGTATGAGGGCATCAGGGTTCCACCTGTAAAGAATTTGATCGCAAGACGGCCCTTGCAAAGCTGGTTAGCAGCCTCAACAAAAGCATAATCCGCTCTGATCAGATCGATTGATGGTGGCCATGTCGATGTCATCTTCCACTTGATCACTTT
>CAZOHQ010000315.1:0-3028 GCA_964579455.1 uncultured Syntrophaceae bacterium
TGCTCTTACTTCATGAGAAGCTATTGCTTCTCTACTTCTCCGCCCGGCGCGGTTCTTCCTGCTGTCATAGCCCTGGTTCTTTACAGCCAGCTCCCTATCATCAGGAATACCTACACGGCCATAAAGAATGTCCCTCCTTCCCTGGTGGACGCGGCAAAAGGTATGGGGATGGATACATGGAAGCGACTTCGGGAAGTGGAGATCCCGCTGGCTACACCCGTAATCATTGCGGGGCTGAGGACTGCTGCCGTCATGAATATCGGCATTGCCGCTATCGCCACCTATATTGGCGCGGGAGGGCTGGGTGTGTACATCCAGCAAGGTATCGCCCGCGTGTACCCGGAGATGATATTGAGCGGCGCCATACTGGTTTCTCTCCTGGCCATAATCGTTGACGGTGGCATGGCCATGTTGGAAAGAATCGCGACGCCCGAAGGTATCAAGGTACAAAGGAAACTCTCGCGATGATAAAACTGTTGATCAAATTGTACCGGGTTATACTGGCGGTTATGATACTTGCCGTGGGTGTGGTTGCCGAACGAACCGGTCTTATAGAATTACTCTCTGATCCATACGAATATCCCGTTATCATGGAATTGTTCATCCAGCATCTGTACATGGTGACGTTAAGTATGGCCTTTGCAACGGTCATAGGGGTAACAGCGGGTATTTTGCTTACCAGACAGCGTTGGCGCAAGTACGCCGGGATATGCATGTATATTATCGGACTGGGACAGACCATCCCCTCCCTTGCCGTTCTCGCGCTGGCCATGAGTTTCCTGGGTATCGGCACAAAACCGGCGGTATTCGCGCTTACCATCTATTCCATACTTCCCATCGCAAGAAATACACTTGCCGGGATTACCGCGGTACCCCCGGAACTGATAGACGCCGGGAAAGGCATGGGAATGCCCCCTATCAGGATTCTTATGGAGGTGGAGATACCGAATGCCATGAAGGTGATTCTCACAGGATTCAGGGTGGCCCTGATAATCAATATCGGCACAGCCGCGCTCGCCTATGTCATCGGGGCCGGGGGCCTAGGGGACCTGATATTCACCGGAATCAACCTTATGCAAACGGACAAGCTGCTGGCAGGCGCCATTCCCATAACTTTACTGGCGCTTTTCGCCGACTTTCTGTCCGAGCTATTAGGGATAGTCCTGATCTCAAGGGGACTGCGTCTTTCTGATTAGGTATATATATGGGACTTTGGTTTTCTGCACAATAATGGGCACTTAACCCGGGATTTGAGAAAAACAGTCCAACGTATTTTTTGTTCGAACCCTCAAACATTAAAACTCTGCGGCATTCGGCCAGGAGCAAAAAAAGGAGGCATGACATGAAAAAGATATGTAAACTTGTTCTTCCAGCAATATTTATTTCTACTCTACTTTTCTCAGGCATTGTTTTTGCCAAAGAGAAAAGCCTGACAGTGGGTGGCAAAGACTATACTGAGCAACTCCTGCTTCCGGAACTGGCAGGCATCCTTCTCGAACAGGCGGGTTTTGACATCACACTGAAAACCGGTGTAGGCACAGTAATAGCCAGGAAATCTCTGGAAAATGCACAGACCGACCTCTATTTTGAGTATACCGGAACGGCATACACCTTGTTTTACAAGCAGAAGGATAACGCTATCATGACCGATCCTGTCAAGATCTATAACTGGGTGAAAGATATTGATGCCAAGAAGGGACTTGTCTGGCTTGATCCTGTCAAGTTCAACAATACCTATACCCTGATGATGAGGAAGGCGGAAGCGGAGAAACTCGGGATTAAGAGTATCTCCGATCTGGGAGTCTACGTCACCAAAAATCCGGACAAACTCATATTCGCCCTGGATTCGGAATTCTGGGAACGCCCTGACGGATTTAAAGGGATCATGAAAACCTATAATTTTAAACTGCCCGCCAAACAGGTCAAGAAGATGTCTGTGGGTCTTACCTACCAGGCGTTGCAGAAAGGGCTGGTCAATTCCGCAATGGGGTTTGCCACCGACGGCAGGATCGCAGCCTTCGGCTTTATGAATCTTGAAGACGACAAGTACTTCTTCCCCGTATACAATCCCGTGCCCGTCGTCAGGCAGGAGGTCCTTGATACGTATCCGGAGATCAAAGCCATATTAAAGCCGATCGCGGATAACCTGACCACGGAAGAGATGCAGCAGTTAAACAAGGCCGTGGATGTAGATCACAAGCAGGTCCACGATGTGGCCATGGACTGGCTGAAGAGTAAGAACCTGATCAAGTAAAATCGACTTCAAGGCAATTGTGTTGGGCTTCCAACACAGCCCCTGGTCCTATTGGACCCCAGGAAATCGTCGGTACCATGCCGGTTCCATAAGTGTTGTTGCAGCCCGGTGGTTTTAAACCAAACCCTTAGCGGTTACCGGCATGGGCGGACCATAATAAGAACGGGCAGTGGGTACGGCAGATTCCAATCAGACCAGATGGGTTGAATCCAGACCCCAGCTCGGTTCATTGCAGTACCCGGAACAATTAGTGATAAAGTTTTTCACGATCAAAGGGCACTTGGTCTCGCATGATAAAGTATGTGGCTTTGCTCAGTTTGCTCTCCAAGGCCTTGATGGCAAGTGTTCTGATGCTGTTCGCTATTTTTCGTTGGAAAAATTCTTGAGCCTTTGAGCAGTTTCTTGCAGCATGATTGGAGGCCTCCACGTAGGCCCATGTCAGATACCTGTTACCGTTTTTCTTGTTGTTCTCCCCTTTTTTTTGTTGGAGCTCCTTTTGCTTTCAACGCAGCGAAAATAGGAAGAATAATTACCGACTTTGAGAAAGCGAGCGATGTCAAAGACTTCAAGCATAATGGTCAATCCTAAGACCTTGCCTATGCCCGGCGTGGTAAAAAGCATCTGGAATGAAATGGGATCAAATCTACTCTTGAATCATTTGTATTGAGCTCTTCATTTCCTCAATACGTTTCCTCAATGGCCGATTCTTGGATATCTTCACCTTCATCCTCACTACAACACTGCTGACTGAACTGAAGCGGGAGATATTGAACT
>CAZOHQ010000316.1:0-3025 GCA_964579455.1 uncultured Syntrophaceae bacterium
GAAAGTGAAAGAATATAATGACTGTTAAAATTTTTCTGACAATATTTATTACTGTCCTGTTAGCTGAATTAGGAGACAAAACCCAGTTGGCTACGCTCCTATTCGCTACCAACAAAGAGAACCCCAAGCTCATGGTTTTCCTTGCCGCAGCGGCAGCGCTCATTGTTTCATCCGGGCTTGCTGTAATAATTGGAGATACTATAGGGAAATATCTGAATCCGAAATACCTGGCATGGGCTGCCGGAGCAGGGTTTATACTTATAGGGACCTGGACAATTATTAAAGCATAAAATATGATTGTTAATACCCAATGTAAACAACTACTTGCCATTATTCCATTGACTCACAAGGTCATTTTTCCTATACTCAATTATCGAAAAAGGAACTTCTTGGCAATATGACCAATTCTCGTGATCGTATGAAAAAGGTTTTGTCCTCTGTTTCTCTGGTAGTTGCGCTCTTCCTCAGCTTGTATCTGCCATCCCTGCCTTGTTTATCACATGCCTTCAAGGCCGTTCGTTTCAGCGGTATGCTTCAGTTCAGTGACGGCTCTCCGGTTGACGTCGGGAACATCTACATGGAGGAAAAAATTCGTGCCGTACCGTTGTTTAACGACAATGGGGAGGATTTTTCGAATCTTCGGGCACGGATCGACTCCGATGGTTCCTATGCACTTACGTTCGGCAAGCCCGGCAAATATGAACTGAGGCTATGGGGAAATCCTGTCAGTGAGTTTGAGGTCAAAGACGAAGAATCCGAACTTTCTGTATCTGGTCTTTCGGAAACAATCAGACTTCCTTACAACTATGTTATTCAGATCAGACCGCGGTCGCAGAGAATAGAAACGGTTGATTCGAAGACGGGAAAGAAAAGGACCAAAAGGGTTCCCATCGAGTTTTCAGACATTCCGGAGATTCAGGTGATTAGCCCCGTCGACGGGGGGACAGCGGCAACATTCTCCGCCGGTGAAAGCCTGATGGTCCCCATACCGAATCAATACGCGCCACCCAACGCGTATGTCTTCAGTATAGTCGCGGAAGGCTATGCCCCGACCTTCACAACATTGCGGGAGATACCAGCTGATAAACGGGGTAATATGAATTACCGGATTATCAAGATTGCCCCGAGACTCCCCGAAAATAAAGGTGTTCACAATGTGTCAACCAAGACATATTACTGGTTAGGAGGGGTCCCAAAGCAAAAGCAACCGTGGCTCCTGAGCTACTCAGAACAAAAGCGAAGGGGCGCGGCGTTTCCCATCCTGATTAAGGAACTGGACCACACGCAGTCTGCCCCCCGGCTGTTTCTCGATGAGCATGGAAAGGTAATGCTCGTGGTGGCGTCTTCGGATCCATCGACGGGTAAAAGGATATACAAGATTTTTCAGCACCAGGGCGGCAGGACCTGGGGTAAAGTTTCTTACCCATATCCCATATTCAAATTCAAAGGCCGGCTTATCAACAATACAAACTGGATTGTTCCGCACTTCGGAGGAATACCTCTGCCGACGGGAAAACTTAAAATCCAAACACAGGGCACGGTCGAGGTGTGCTCCCGTGACGTAAAGGGGCGCTCAACCTGCGGGAAAGAGGAAGTTGCGGGTGAGCATACCTTTGTTGTGCGGTTTGATGAAGAAACAGGGAAAATAGAATATGATCCGCCCAAGGGGGAGTGTACGGGAACAGTTCAGGCGGGAGGCCATGAAAAGGTTGAACTCTGGTGCGCCGATCCGGATTTTTCATCACTCGATAACCGGTTGAAGAGTCAAAATGAATCCATTCGCAAGTACCTTGAGTCGATGACAAAGGCGGGAAAGGATATCCCCGACAATACCATAATTGGCATGGGGCACGGTAACCTGATCGAAGGGTATGCGTGGATAAACGGGGAAGGCCCCCTTACTTACGTTCACAAACAAACGATATTGCTCGGATTCAACGCTGACGGCACGCCTGACATCATGAAAAATAACGATGGAACGCCTGTCTATACGAAATATTCCGGTCTCGGGAGCGCGGGGTGCGCTATCAATCTTATCGGAAGGTACGACGACGGATACATCAGTCCAAAACTGCTGAACACGCAGGAGGGGCCTTATCCGGAACTGAGATATACAGCGAAAAAGGACAACGAAGAGACCGTTGTGAAGGTCTATCCCTGGAATTACCGTTGGCAGATAGAGGACGGAGAAATCATTATCGATCGTTCGGGTTTATTTAAACCCGGAGATCCGAATCAGGACAGTGACGGTGACGGCGTGCCTGATCTCAAGGACCTGTGTCCGGGCACACCGGCAAAAACGGCGGTGAATGAAGATGGGTGTCCGACCTCGGATTACCTTGGCGTTCTGTCGCCCGATACGGATCATGATGTCGAGATTAAAACGGGATCGGCGCAGGATATTACAATAGCCGTTGAGTATGCCCTCGATACGGCGGATTCCGGTATGGTCCGGGTAACCGCCGAGACGGTCAAGCGGATGGTATTCTCGAAAGACTATCCGGTAATACGCGGCGGGAATAATATGGACATCGTATTTCCTGTTACTCTCGATGCGGATGAACCCGGCATGGCAGTCACATTGAAACTAATCCCGCAGGGATATGCAACCGGACCTGAAGAAATAGTCAGATACAATGGGATCATCGGAGCGTTCACCGTCAATGTCGAGTATGATGGCGCAGTCATCGCTCACCCAAAAAATCAGAAGGAATTGATACTGACGATTACAGATTCGGAAGATAAACCCGTTCAGGGAAGAGAATTTACCATTATAGCCAACGCACAGACTGCGCCGTATCTTGAAGGTGGATGGTTGAATGCGGATGGACGATCATCCGTGGAGGTGAAGACCGATCAGGAGGGAAAAACCGCCGTTGCGTATATACCGCCGGCGGTGCTCAGGGACAGGATCGGCAGGATAGACCCGGCTGTCTTTTTCCCCGCGAGACAGCATCTCGAAGTTCGGGACAGGGCAAATACCGAACAGAAAACCATCGTGGATATTCCCCTTGATTCGCCCTAT
>CAZOHQ010000317.1:0-3024 GCA_964579455.1 uncultured Syntrophaceae bacterium
CCGTGCTCTTCCTGCGCACTCAGGATAGGAAAAGATAAAAATTCTGTTTGATGCAATGCCTGCCCTGTGTTAGAAGCTTCTCATGATTAATATTGGACTGACAGGCGGTATCGGAAGCGGAAAATCAACCGTCGCAAGATTATTCCAGAACAGAGGCGCTTACATTATCGACCTTGATGTTCTTGCGCACAAGGTGGAAGAACCGGGTGGCATAGCCTGGAAGGGGATTGTCGAACACTTCGGAAGGGAAATTCTGAACAAAGACGACAGAATAAACAGGGACGTGCTGGGCGGCATCGTTTTCCGGGACAGCCAAGAACTGGAAAAACTGAACAGCATCGTACATCCCGCCGTATTTGACGAATGGTGGCGAAGGGTTGACGATATCGTGAATAATGATAAAGAGGCCATAATAATATCAGACATCCCCCTGCTTATAGAGGTGGGCTGGCATAAAGCGATGGATATCGTGATCCTTGTGTATACGCCACCCGGCATTCAGACAGAACGGATCATGAAAAGAAACGGCTACAGTGACGAAGAAGCTCGGGATCGCATCCACTCGCAGATGTCTGTGGATGAGAAGATTCCCTTTGCCGATTTTGTCATACATAACGAAGGCACCCCGGAAGAAACGGAAGCAATCGTTGACAGGATATGGAAAGAACTCCTGGAAAGAGTGAAAAATGCTAAAGATTAGGAGATAAAAAAAGATGACAGGGAATAATGTGCTTACAGATTTCAACTCACTCGTATCACAACCGGAAATTGATCCCTCAACTTATGTCCATCCACTGGCTTCAGTCATAGGTAGGGTTATTCTCGGTAAAAACATAATGGTCTCACCGATGGCATCCATTCGCGGTGATGAAGGGCAACCTCTTTTTATAGGTGATGATTCAAATGTTCAGGATGGGGTCATTATACATGCGCTTGAGACAGAGTTAAACGGGAAAGCGGTTAAAGCAAATCGGTACACCGTCAATGGAAAGGAATATGCCGTCTATGTGGGGAAGAGGGTATCGCTCGCTCATCAGGTTCAGATACATGGCCCGGCGGTGGTACATGATGATACCTTTGTCGGTATGAAGACCCTGGTCTTCAAATCTCTGGTTGGAGCGGGATGTGTCGTTGAACCCGGCTGCATCCTTATGGGGGTTACGGTACCGAACCACCGGTATATACCCGCCGGATCAATCATAAAAACACAGGAGGATGCGGACACCCTTCCGGAAATCACGGAAGACTATCCGATGAAGGATATGAACAGAGGAGTTGTCCACGTGAACACCGCCCTGGCAAAGGGATACCTGGAGTCTTCTCGGAAATGAGACTCCCTGAAAGTGAAACTACAGGCGCCCCGCCTGCTTCAGGGCATCCTTGAAGGAGCGGTAAAACGCATCATTGTCGGCAATACCACGCTCTATGACAACACCTGCTTCATCGATATTTTCCAGGTTCATGACAAGGTTGACACTCTTCTCGAAGGCTGCCATGTTATCCATCGTGCGAAATTCTGAGCTCATTAAGACCACAAAGATATTTCTCCGGATATTCATAGGGAGATGTCTGATATACCCCAGGACGCCACCATCACCCGCGCCTTGTGTATCGAAATCGAACTCCTGACCGACCACAATCAAATGGTATACATGAAACCTCATGCTGCGCAGGGAGTCAGGCTCGGTTGCAGACTCTCTGACGTAATAACCCATTTCTTTGAGTACATCCCTGAGCTTTGCACGAATAGCGGAATCAGGCTCACAGACAAGGGCCGTTTTCCCTCCCTCCTCGACAAAATCGAAGGGTTTATGAGACGCATTGTATGACTCAGACTCTATTGCATCAAAGAGCTTCTTTTTCTTGTCCATATAGCAACCTCCCCTACCACTCCACCTCAAGTTCACCAATCTCTGTCGTGGCTTCTCCCCTTTCGCTCTTGATCGTATCGATGCCGCGCCCCACGACCCCCTTTGTCGTCGCATACGAAAGGGCCGTTTCCTCAGTAACAAATCCATCCCGGTATAATCCTATGATATACTCGTCAAAGGTCACCATGCCGAAGGCGTGCCCCGCTTCTATGATATCCTGAAAGGTCCTCCCCTCCGCTTCGCCGTGAAGGATGGTATCTTTGACTCGCAGGTTGGTTTTCATGACCTCAAAGGCGGCAACCCTCCCTCCACCTATTCGGGGGAGAAGCCTCTGACATATGACCCAGCGGATTGTATCGGCCAGGCGTGCCCTGATCTGAGGTTGTTCCTCCCGGGGAAACATGCCGATAATGCGGTTGACTGTCTGACCCGCATTCATCGTGTGGAGGGTGCTCAATACGAGATGCCCGGTTTCCGCGGCGCTGAGGCCGATCTCCATCGTTTCCCTGTCACGCATCTCACCGACAAGTATGACCTTGGGGGCCTGCCTCAGCGCGGCACGAAGTCCGCTCGCAAAACTGACAAAGTCGACCCCAAGTTCCCGCTGATTGAATGTTGCTCTCTTGTGTGAGTGTTTGTATTCAATAGGATCTTCAAGGGTGATGACATGAACGGGGCGCGTTTCGTTTATCTCGTTCAAGATAGCTGCCAGAGACGTGGTTTTGCCTGTCCCCGTGGCACCGGCAAACAGGGCAAATCCATTCTTCTCCTCGGATATTTCGGAAACTACCTTGGGGAGGCTTAATTCCTCACGGGTAGGGATCCTGTCCTCCAGTTTTCTGAGAACAGTGGAGTAGTTCTCGCCCTGGGAAAACATATTGACCCTGAATCGAGCCTTGCCCGGCAGTTCATAGGATGTATCACAGGAGCCATCTTCAACCAGTTCCCGCATGAGCTTGCGATCCCGATTGATGAGATTCAGGGCAAATACCTCCGCTTGGAAAGGGGTGATCGCAGAGGGCGAAAAATCCATTTCGACAGTCTCCAGTTCACCGGAGCTCTCCACCTGAAACGGTTTTCCTACCGTGATATTCAGATCGGAGATATCCTGATAGAAATCAAGCATACGTGTAAGCATATAGTCAATTTCCTG
>CAZOHQ010000318.1:0-3023 GCA_964579455.1 uncultured Syntrophaceae bacterium
GCAGCTGGCTGTTAACCAGCTTGTCCGTGGTTCGAGTCCGCGCTGGGGAGCCAAAATTCATTTCGTCGATTTCGGCGATATTTGTATAATGCAAAACCCCGGAGTTCGTTTCTCCGGGGTTTTGTCGTTTCTGACAGTTATCAACTCTATTACGCCGGTTACTGATGGTGACAATTGTTACCGGCAGGGAATCAAGTATTCAACTGACTGATATATTTATTTAAAGGGAGAAAAAGAGTGGCTGGATTTCACAAAACCCTGGAAGGAAATGAAATAGCGGCGCACGTTGCGTATGCGATGAGTGAGGTCTCGGCGCTGTACCCGATTACACCTTCGAGCACCATAGGAGAATACTGCAGTGAATGGGCTGCGAAAGGCAAAAAGAATCTCTTCGGCCAGGAACTCGATATCGTAGAAATGCAGTCGGAAGCCGGAGCCGCCGCTGCCGTACACGGCGCACTGGCGGCGGGAGCGCTTTCCACGACCTTTACCTGCTCTCAGGGGCTGCTGCTCATGATCCCAGATATGTACAAGATAGCGGGTGAACTGCTGCCAGCGGTCTTTCATGTGGCTGCACGGTCTGTCGCCGGGCACGCTCTCTGCATTTTCGGGGATCATTCGGATATCAACGCGGTCCGGCAGACCGGATTTTCTCTGCTCGCGTCTGCTTCACCCCAGGAGGTCATGGACATTGGACTTGTGGCCCATCTGGCCAGCATAAAATCCAGCCTTCCTTTTGTCCACTGTTTCGACGGGTTCAGAACCTCCATGGTCGTTCAAAAGGTGGAATTGATAGATTACGCCGATATGGCAAAACTCGTGGACTGGTACGCGATCGAACGCTTCAGGGAAAGATCCATGAATCCGGAACATCCCCAGATGCGCGGCACATCCCAGATTTCGGATATCTTCTTTCAGAACCGCGAGGCCTGCTCCACATATTTCGCAAAGCTGCCCACGATCGTGGAAGGAGAGATGAGGAAGGTCAGCGAGTTGACCGGAAGACCGTATCATCTGTTCGATTACGTGGGGCATCCCGAAGCCGATAAAATCATCGTGTCAATGGGATCGAGCTGTGATGTCATCGAGGGAACGATAGATTATCTGAACTCGAGGGGCGCGCGCCTCGGTCTTATCAAGGTACGGCTGTACCTTCCCTTCTCCCGGGAACACTTTTTCAGGGTCCTGCCGAAATCCGTAAAAAAGATAGCGGTGCTGGACAGAGTAAAAACCCCGCTGACCATCGGGGAGCCCCTGTACCAGGACGTCAGCACGGCCATTAACGAAGGGGGTTTCGGACAACTGGTCGTAGGTGGAAGATACGGCCTCGGCAGCAAGGATTTTACCCCGGCTATGGTCAAGGCCGTTTACGATAATCTTGAACAATGGGAGCCCAAGAGGTCCTTCACGGTCGGCATCAACGACGATGTCAACAATTCATCCCTTGAGATAGGCGAAGAATTCTCAGCCTCGCCTCCGGGAACAACCCAGTGTAAATTCTGGGGTATAGGTGCGGATGGAACCGTTGGTGCCAACAAGGAGGCGATAAAAATCATCGGAGAAAACACCGACATGTTCACGCAGGCGTATTTCGCATACGACGCGAAAAAATCGGGAGGCGTTACCGTTTCGCATCTCCGCTTTTCACCGAACAGGATTTTGTCCCATTATCTTATCCAACACGCCGACTTTGTTGCCTGCCATGTTCCGGCTTATGTCACCCAGTTTGACCTGTTGGAAGGTATCGTCGAGGGCGGGAATTTTCTTCTGAACTCCCCCTGGACGGTGGAGGAAATGGAAAAGGAGCTTCCCGCCAATCTGAGGAGGATCATCGCGGGAAAACATCTGAATTTCTATAATATCGACGCGGTAAGCATCGCAGAAAAAGTCGGCCTGGGCGGAAGGATCAATATGATCATGATGGCGGCCTTCTTCAAGATAGCGAATGTCATACCGCCCGATCAAGCTGTCGAGTACCTTAAGAGAGCCATACGGAAAACATACTGCAAAAAAGGTACCAAGATCGTCGATATGAATGTCAGCGCCGTCGACCAGGCCCTTTCCGCCATCAAAGTCATCGAGGTGCCGGCATCATGGACCCAGTCTGGCCGAAGTGAATACACCGTGGAGGATGTCTCCGAATTCGTAAACAAGGTCATGATCCCGATGACACTGCAGAAAGGGGATCAGGTCCCGGTCAGCGCATTTCCTCCGGACGGCATTTTCCCGACGGCGACATCCCAGTACGAAAAACGCGGGGTTGCCATCAATGTGCCGGAATGGATACCTGAGAACTGCATTCAATGTAATCAATGTTCCTTTGTGTGTCCGCACGCCGCCATACGGCCGGTGCTTGTGTCGGACGAAGAGCTTGAAAAAGCCCCGAAGGATTTTACAACCCTGGAAGCACTGGGAAAAGAGCTTAAAGGCCTCAGGTTCCGGATTCAGATAAGTCCGATGGATTGCCTTGGATGCGGTAACTGCATAGATGTCTGTCTTTCGAAGGAAAAGTCGCTGGTCATGAAGCGGCTAAGCAGCCAGAGCGAGATGCAGGTGCCCAATCATAAATTTTCGTTGACCCTCCCGATCAGGGATACCCTCATGCCGAAAGACACGGTGAAGGGCAGTCAATTCTACCGGCCGCTTTTTGAATTCTCCGGAGCCTGCCCCGGATGCGGCGAGACTCCGTACATCAAGGTGATTACGCAGCTCTTCGGCGACAGGATGATCATTGGCAATGCCACGGGGTGTTCTTCGATTTACGGAGCTTCGGTCCCGATTTGCCCGTATACCGTCAATGACAATGGACACGGACCGGCGTGGGCCAATTCCCTGTTTGAAGACAACGCGGAGTTTGTTCTGGGGATAGAGGCGGGGATTTCACGGAGACGGGAAAAACTCGCCATACATATCAGGACTGCCGTCGAACAGGATATTTCCGAGGGACTGAAGGGCCTCTTGGAATCGTGGCTGGAGAATATGAACAATCCAGACATGACCCAGGACTTGAGATTTAAAATCGA
>CAZOHQ010000319.1:0-3017 GCA_964579455.1 uncultured Syntrophaceae bacterium
CAGTTGATCGACTTTATTCAGGACGGCAAATTGATCCTGGGTGTGTGCAACGGCTTTCAACTCATGATCAAGCTGGGACTGCTCCCGGCGTTCGGTGGCGACTATGCCACGCAGACGGTTACGCTGACATTCAATGATTCTGGACGCTTTGAAGACCGATGGGTCTATCTGAAGGTCAATGGGGATTCACCCTGCGTCTTTACGAGGGACTTGGAGGGGATATACCTCCCCGTCAGACACGGCGAAGGAAAGATCGTTACGAAGGATCCCGTCATACTGGAAAAACTCCATACGAATAATCAGATCGCCGTGCAGTACAGCGATGCGACGTACCAGAGTGCTGTTATGGATTACCCCGGTAATCCCAACGGGTCCGTGGATGCCATTGCAGGCATATGTGACGAAACGGGCCGGATTTTCGGTCTGATGCCTCACCCGGAAGCCTATCTCCACTACACCAATCATCCGCACTGGACGAGGGAAAATCTGCCTGAAGACGGAGCGGGACTTGCAATCTTTAAAAACGCCGTCGATTTTATTCATAAGAATCTTTGAGCAGGCGCTCTCCCGCGAACATCCCCTGACTGTCACCCTCGCTGGCTTTTGTGCATATGATACCATTCCTTTTTTTGTCACGTGATCGACGAAAGAATAAGAGTCGAACTGCGTGATACATCAGCTTCCGAGAACGCTAGGATCAGGGATTTCCCAATACAACCATGAATGAAATCTTTCTTGCTTTACTGTGAAGTGAATGATATCATTCCATCAATAAAGAGCAATAAGGAGGCGTTATCATGGCAAAAAAGCAAAATCAGGATCACGTATTTTACCGAAATCCGACAAAGTATTATCCGACCGTCCAAAGAGGTGAAGGTATCTATATATACGATACGGACGGGAAGCGATACATCGACGGTTCGGGAGGTGCCGTTGTCGTGTCAATTGGTCACGGCGTAAAAGAGATTCAGGACGCCATGCTCGAACAGGCCCAGCTTCTTTGTTTTGCCCACGGGTCGCAATTTACAAGTCAGACAGCCATTGATCTGGCTGATAAAATCGTCGCCATGTCCCCATCCGGGCTGGACAGGGTTTACTATCTCTCCGGGGGTTCGGAGGCCGTAGAAACCGCAATAAAGATGGCTCGCCAATATCAGGTGGATCGAGGGAAACCCTCAAAATACAAAGTTATATCCCGATGGACAAGTTATCATGGAAACACTCTTGGAGCGCTGGCGCTGGGCGGCCACACCGGGCGCAGACGATATCATCAACCGCTTATTCAGCATACGCCTCATATTGTCCCAGCCTATTGCTACCGGTGTCCCTTCGGACGTGAACCGGATACCTGTCATCTCGAGTGTGCCGATGACCTGGAACGGGCGATTCTCTACGAGGGTCCTGATTCCGTTTCGGCATTTATCGCGGAACCGGTGGTCGGCGCAACCGCCGGGGCGCTGGTCCCGAAAGACGGTTATTTCCAGAGAATCCGGGAAATCTGCGACAAGTACGATGTCCTGCTCATGGTGGACGAGGTCATGACCGGGATCGGAAGAACCGGAAAGAATTTCTGCGTGGATCACTGGAACGTTATCCCCGATATGATCGTTGCCGCGAAAGGTCTCGCAAGCGGATACTCACCGATTTATTGCGTGGTGGTAAAAGACGAGATTCGCACCGCCATCTTGAAAGGAAACGGCGCGTTCGTCCACGGTCACACGTACAGCCAGAATCCTCTATCCTGCGCAATTGCCCTTGCTGTTCTCAACTATATAGAGAAAAACGAGCTTGTGCGGCGCTCCGCCAGCATGGGAGAATACTTACTCAGTAAATTACAGGACCTCAATAGATACTCCATCGTGGGAGATGTGCGGGGCCTGGGCCTCTTTGCGGGCGTTGAATTCGTAAAAAACAAAGAATCGAAGGAGCCTTTTGATCCTTCACTGAAACTGAACGCTTTGATCGGCAGCCGGGCATTTGAAAAAGGTCTCATATGTTATCCGGGAAACGGCGGTGCCGACGGGGTTCACGGAGATCACATCCTTATCGCGCCACCGTTTATCATTACGGAGGAACAATGCGATGCAATCGTCGAGATACTCGATGCGTCAATCGATGAAGTGATGAAAGAACATAATCTGTAGTACCATATTATGAAAAACGCAATACCGCTACCTGCTCAATGACAGGTGTAATATTCAGATGAAAGAGAGGAACAGTATGGACAAAGTAATCATTACCGCGGCAATTACAGGAAGTCGAATGCAACGGGACATTGCACCGTATATACCGATAACACCCGAAGAGATAGCCCAGTCCGCGATTGAAAGCTGGGAGGCAGGTGCTTCGATCGTCCATATTCATGTCAGAGACCCGAAAACAGGTATGGGGTCACAGGATGTAGATCTCTTCAAACGAGTCGTAGAACCGATCAGGGCAAAGACGGATGTTGTTCTGTGCCTGACAACGAGCGGCGTCCCCGGACTGAATCTTCCCATTGATGCACGGCTGGCCCCTCTGGAATTAAAACCGGAACTGGCTTCTTTTGACGCGGGATCGATAAACCTTGGTGGTCATCCATTTATAAACACCAATGAATTTCTCGATGAAGCGGCAATCAAGATGAAGGAATTCGGCGTCAAGCCGGAAATCGAAGTGTTCGATCTCGGGATGATCATCACAACCCTGCGCATGAGAGATGAAGGGAAACTGGATGAACCCCTTCACTTTCAGTTTGTCCTCGGAACGCCGGCAGGCGCGCCGGCGACACCCAAATCGTTTCTGCATTTTCTGGAACATATCCCCGGCAATGCAACGTGGTCAACCATCGGTGTCGGAAGACGACAGATCGACATGGCGATGATGGCCCTTATCATGGGAGGACATATCAGAGTCGGCATGGAAGATAATATATACCTGCAACACGGGGTGTTGGCAAAAACCAACGCACAGCTCGTGGAACGAGTCATTCGGGTTTGTAAAGAGTATGGCCGCGATATCGCGACGCCGGATGAAAC
>CAZOHQ010000320.1:0-3017 GCA_964579455.1 uncultured Syntrophaceae bacterium
GGAGAATTGATGAGATTGAGGAAACGGTTAAACACGATGTGATAGCCTTCCTCACCTCTGTTTCGGAAAGGGTAGGGGAGGACGCGAGATATATACACATGGGCCTCACTTCTTCCGATATCCTGGATACCTCTCTCGCAGTTCTCTTGAAAGAGGCGGCGGAGTTGCTTGTCGAGGATCTGGATGCCCTGCTGATTGTCCTGAAAGACAGGGCGTTTGAATATAAAGACGCCATTATGATTGGAAGATCCCATGGAGTGCATGCGGAGCCGATCACCTTCGGTCTCAAGATGGCCCTGTGGTATGAGGAGATGAAACGAAACAAGATACGGTTAATCAGCGCCCAGAAAACAATCAGTTGCGGAAAGATAGCGGGGGCTGTCGGTACCTTCTCCTTTATCGATCCGAGTGTCGAGGAATATGTATGCGCGAACCTGGGGCTGAAGCCCGCGCCCATATCCACGCAGATAGTCCAGCGGGACAGACACGCCGAATATTTTTCAACCCTTGCCATCATAGCTTCTTCCATTGAAAAATTTTCCACGGAGATCAGACATCTCCAGAGGACGGAGGTCAGAGAGGCCGAGGAATTCTTTTCTCCCGGACAGAAGGGATCTTCGGCGATGCCTCACAAGAGGAATCCGGTGCTTTCGGAGAACCTCTCCGGCCTTGCGAGGCTGATGAGATCATACGCGCTTGCGGCCATGGAAGATGTGGCCCTCTGGCACGAACGGGACATAAGCCATTCTTCCGTCGAAAGGGTTATCGCTCCAGATGCCACGATACTCCTGGATTTCATGCTGAGCAGGTTTACCGGTCTCATGAAGAACCTTCTTGTGTATCCCGAGAGGATGATGGCCAATCTGAACATGACCAAGGGGTTGGTGTTTTCACAGATGGTGTTGTTGAAATTTATCGAAAAAGGGATGTCGAGGGAAGATTCCTATGCAATTGTCCAGAAAAGCGCCATGAAATCATGGAGTGAAAATCTGGACTTCAAACAGTTGCTCCTCGAAGATGAACAGGTTATGTCATGTCTGAACGGTGCAGCTATCGAGAAGGTGTTCAGGTTGGAAAATTTCCTCGGCCATGTGGATTTTATATTTGACAGGGTCTTTGGAGGAGAAGATGAAAACGCTTAGGATCGTCTTGACACTGTCTTTCCTGGTGGGAATCTTCGGGTGTGGTCACGTTAAAGAATATATCGAAATTGCGGCGGACGATGTCATTTCAGAAGAATATTTCGATATACTGAACAGGTACACAAGAGAGAAGACCGTATATCGTTCATTTGAGACTACTATTCGCGTTGTCTCCACGTGGAAGAGCAGGGAATTTACGGATGCGTACCTCTCGGAATACTCCAGGCTTTATCTTTTGACCGGTGCGGATAAAGAGAGAAGGGATGATATACTCTCTGATACAGCATCCGATCTGCGGGAGTTCCTGTTTTACGCGTATATCCCTGACAGGGAATCAAACGATTTCTCCAAGCCCGATTCGGTCTGGAAGATCTTTTCTTTCGGCGAGGGAGGAGAACGGCTGGAACCTCTGGATATAAGAGAGATCACCAGCACACCCCTTGTTACAAAATTCTTTCCCTATGTAAAACCCTACGGAAAATTCTACAGTGTGAAATTTCGCCAATACCCACCTTCAGACAAGGGCGATACGGTGGCGGAAGAGGGACCGGAGCTCGTTTTCACAGGTGTGCTTGGAAAGATAGAATTGAAATGGGGCCCAGGTAAAAAGAAATAAGTACCGTTTCGATTCGCCATCGATGGTTTGAGACCACAACATCTTGTGGTATTTCTGCTTGACTATAAAAAAAGTTACACCTATACTCCCCACACTTGAAAGATAGTCATAGCTGTTTGTGTGTATGGTGGCTGTAGGTTTCTTTCGAAAATAGGGTGTAGAAGCGAGGACATATTGGAAGATCGAAGCGGATATCTGATGGATAGCAAGGAGGAAAATATCCGGTTGGTAATGAAAACGGATTCAAATGCTGTCCGTCAACAGGCCGGTTGGTGTGGCATCAGGCCGGGGATGCGGGTGCTTGACGCGGGGTGCGGGTCGGGGATAACGACATCCATCCTGTATGATATGGTCCAGCCGGGTGGGACGGTGGTCGGCGTGGACAATTCGGAAGACCGTATACGATTTGCGAGGGAACATTACGGCAGGGATGGCGAGGTAGACTTTTATCTTCGTGATTTAAAGGGAGATCTCGCAGGTATAGGACAATTTGATGTCGTGTGGGTGCGTTTTGTATTGGAATATTTCCGAGCTGAAAGCCTTGATATTGTAAAAAAGCTTGCAGGGCTCCTCAACCCCGGCGGGTATCTCTGCCTCATGGACCTTGACCATAACTGCCTCAACCACCATGAATTGTCGCCTCAGATGACGAATTTATTGCACAGGCTTATGGAGAAACTGGATAATGAATTTAACTTTGATACCTATGCGGGTCGGAAGTTGTATTCATACCTCTATGACCTCGGATTGGACGATATACAGATGGACCTTGTAGCGCACCGGCTTTCCTATGGGGAGGGTGATGATCAGGATATTTTCAACTGGGTCAAGAAGATGGAGGTGGCGACCACGAGGTTCGGGGATCTCTTTGACGATTATCCGGGCGGCGGCAGGGCCTTTTCTGAAGAATTCGATAAATTTCTTCATGATCCCAGGCGCTTTAGCTATACCGCTATGATACTGTGCAAGGGGAAAACACCTGGCGTGATTGAGTCGATGGCACTCGCTGAAAATGAATAACCTATAGGGATCTTAGTAAAATTAATGCTGGTATAAATAAAATTTCTTAAAAGGCCTCGCGTTTTGGGGCTTCACTGTCATACCTGCTCGAGATAAAACCCCTTTTCTTCGAAGAGCTTCAGGCAGGCATCCACAACTTCCGGATCGTAGAAGGTGTCTCTTCCCTGTCGTATCTCTTGCAATGCCACAGCTATACCAAGGGATGGTCGGTAGGGTCTGTCGGTTGCCATGGCTTCCAC